>NZ_JBHXKE010000357.1:0-6866 GCF_042722765.1 Kitasatospora sp. NPDC058406 | reverse complement strand
CCTCCGGCCGGCCCGGCGGCCGGAGGAGCAACCGGGGCGTGCCTCCGGGCCGGGCGTCCGGACCGGCCGTCCGGACCGGGCATCCGAGCGTTGGCCGGAAATGTGTCCGATTTCGTGGAACTGCGGCTGCTCCCCGCCCGACTGGTGGACCGGACCTCGGCGCGGTCGCCCGTGCCCGTCCTGCCCGTCCGTTCGTCTGCCCGTCCAAGGAGTGCTCGCGCATGTGCGGAATCACCGGCTGGGTGTCCTTTCATCAGGACGTCCGCCACAGCGCCCCCGTCATCGAGGCGATGACCGCCACCATGGCCCTGCGCGGCCCCGACGCCGGCGGCGTCTGGCTCGGTCGTCACGCCGCTCTCGGTCACCGCCGCCTCGCCGTGATCGACATCCAGGGCGGTGCGCAGCCCATGGTCGACCGCCGGGACGAGCCGGGTGTCGTCCTCACCTACAGCGGCGAGGTCTACAACCACCACCAGCTGCGGGCCGAGCTGACCGCCAAGGGTCACCGCTTCGAGACCCGCAGCGACACCGAGGTGGTCCTCCGCGCCTACCAGGAGTGGGGCGACGCCCTGGTCGACCGGCTGGAGGGCATGTATGCCTTCGGCATCTGGGACGAGCGCAACCAGCGCCTGCTGCTCGTCCGCGACCGGCTCGGCGTCAAGCCGCTGTTCTGGGCCGAGGTCGACGGCGGTCTGGTCTTCGGCTCCGAGCCCAAGGCGCTCTTCGCCCACCCCGACGTCACGCCCACCGTGGACGCCGACGGCCTGCGGGAGGCGTACAGCCTGCTCTTCAACACCGGCCCCACGGTCTGGGCCGGCGTCCGCGAGGTCCACCCCGGCGGCCTGCTCGTCCTCGACCGCGGGGGCGTCCGCGAGCGCCGTTACTGGGAGCTGACCGCCCGTCCGCACACCGACGACCTCGACGTCACCCTGGAGCAGATCGGGTCGCTGGTCAACCGCGCCGCCCGGGCCCAGCTGGAGGCGGACGTCCCGCTCTGCAGCCTGCTCTCCGGCGGCCTCGACTCCACCATCGTCACCGCCCTGGTCGCCGACGAACTCCGGCTCCAGGAGGGCCCGCAGGCCAAGCTGCGCTCCTACGCCGTCGACTACAGCGACCAGGCCGAGGAGTTCACCGGCGACGTGCTGCGCACCGGGCACGACACCCCGTTCGCGGCCGAGGCCGGAGCCTTCATAGGCAGCGACCACTCGACCGTCGTGCTCGACCCGCGCACCCTGCTCGACCTGGAGCACCGCCGGGCCGTGGTGATCTCCCGGGACTCGCCGATCGGCGTCGGCGACATGGACACCTCGCTGTACCTGCTGTTCGGCGAGATCCGCAAGCACTCCACGGTCGCCCTCTCCGGGGAGGCGGCGGACGAGGTGTTCGGCGGCTACCCGTGGTTCCACAACCCCAAGGCGCTCGCCGCGCAGACCTTCCCCTGGCTGCTCGTCACCGGCGACGAGGCGGCCATGCCGATCAACCCGGACCTCGCCGCGCACCTGCGTATCGGCGAGTTCCGCGACGACACCTACAGCGCCGCGCTCGCCGCCGTCCCGCACGTCGACGGCGAGACCCCGACCGAGCACCGCCAGCGCGAGATGCAGCACCTCTCGCTGACCCGCTGGCTGCGCCAGCTGCTGCACCGCAAGGACCGCCTCTCGATGGCCCAGAGCCTGGAGGTGCGGGTGCCCTACTGCGACCACCGCCTGGTCGAGTACGCCTTCAACACCCCCTGGGCGATGAAGAGCTACGACGGTCGGGAGAAGAGCCTGCTGCGCGCGACCGGGCAGGGCATCGCCCCGGACTCGGTGCTCTGGCGGCCGAAGAACCACTACCCGGCCACCCACCACGCCGACTACAACAGCGGCCTCCAGCGACTCGCGCGCGAGGCGCTGGACGCGCCGCACGTGCGGGACATCGCCGACGAGACGGTCATCAAGAGCAGTCTGGACACCCCGGCGGACCAGCTGGAGTGGGGCCACCGGCTCCGCCTGGAGCGGGTCGTGGACCTGGCCCTCTGGCTCGACCACCACCGCCCGGCGCTCGCCGTCTGAGTGCCCGCCCGAGAGCCGAGCGCCCCCCCCCGCCGCACCCGGGGGCGGGCGCTCCTCGTTGCGCGCCCGGCCTGCGCGCCCCGCGCGTCTTCGCCCCACGCAACCGCCCCACGCAACCGCCCCGGGTTCGGCAAGTCCTCTACAGGGATGTAGATTCAATTGCTCCGGCCGGGTCGGCCCGCTCCGGAGACCGGTCGGGCGTAGAACGGACGGGACCGCCGGAGGTCCCGGACGCCCGGAGCGCACACCGAGGCCGGGCCGGGGCCCACCGAAGGCGGGCCGGGTCGTTCCGAGGAGGACGCGGATGCCTGACGATCCCCGCCACGGCCCGCTGGTGGCGATGCTGCTGGTGCTCACCGTGGTCACCGGGCTGGTCGACGCGGTGAGCTACCTCGCCCTCGGCCACGTCTTCGTCGCCAACATGACCGGCAACGTGGTCTTCCTCGGCTTCGCACTGGTCGGTGCGCCCGGGCTCTCCGCCTCGGCCTCGCTCGCGGCGCTCGCCGCCTTCCTGGCCGGTGCGGTGTCGGGCGGCCGTCTCGCCGAACACCGGCCGGACCACCGAGGCCGGCTGCTGGTCACCACCGTCACCGTGCAGGCGGTGCTGCTGGCCGGCTGCACCGTGGCGGCGGCCGTGTTCGGCCACACCCACGACCCGGTCCGCTACACCCTGATCGGCGTGCTGGGCTTCGCGATGGGCCTGCAGAACGCCGTCGTCCGGGCGCTGAAGGTCCCCGACCTGACCACCACCGTGCTGACCATGACGCTGACCGCCCTGGCCGCGGACCGCGCCGGGGCCCGCCGTCTGGCCTCCGCCGGCTGGATGTTCGCCGGAGCGCTCGCCGGGGCCGCCCTCGTCCTCGGGCCCGGCGTCCCGGCGGCGCTCGCGGCGGCCCTCGTCCTCGTCCTCGCGGTCGCCGCCGCCACCCACCGGGCCGGCCGCCTCACCCCGCCGTGGACCCGGCCCGGGGGCGCCGCCCCCTGACGGGCGTTCCGCCTCCCGCCCCGCAGGCGCCCGCCTGCGCCGCCGCACCGTGGACGCCGCCCGCACCGCCCGCCCCGTCGGCCCCGTCGGCCCCGTCCGTTCGGTCCGTTCAGTCCGCGTCTTCCGTTCGGTCCGCGCCGCTCGGGTCACCCGGGTCGCTGGTCCGGTGCGCCTCGATGCGGGAGCGCTCGGCCGCCGGCAGCGAGCCGACCACGTCCTCGACCGTGCGGTGGGACAGCTCCGCGAACGCGCGGACCCACTCCACGAGTCCGGCGTCCGACTCGACCACCGGCCGCCGCCGACCGGCCGACCGCGGGCCGGTCGCGCGGGAGCCGGTCACCGCGGTGGCTCCGCCGCGTCCGGGACGGCCAGGAAGGCGTCCAGCTCCGCCCCGTACCAGCGGTCGGTGCGGCCCTGGGGCGTCATGCCGAGGCGTCGGCACACGGCGGCCGAGCGGTCGTTGCCGGGCCGGACGACGGCGTGGATCGCGCGGAGGCCGTCGGCGAAGCCCTTGGCCAGGGCGGCGCGGGCGGCCTCGGTGGCGTAGCCGTGGCCCCAGGAGTCGGGGTGGAGGTGCCAGCCGACCTCGACCTCGCCGTCACCGTCGGGCAGCGGGGCGAGCAGGACCGTGCCGACGACCAGGCCGGTGTCCCGCCGCTCCAGGGCCCATGCGCCGTAGCGGGGGCCGGTGGAGCGGGCCCGCAGCCGGTCGATCAGAGCGGGCGCCTCGTCGGGGGACTCCAGCGCCCGCGGGGTGGCGCCGAGCCAGCGCGCGACCTCCCAGCGGGAGTACAGGTCGAACGCGCGGTCGGTGTCGGCGCCGGTCCAGAGCCGGGCGGTCAGACGGTCGGTGACGAACACGGTGCTCCTCAGTCCTCCTGCGGCTGGTTGGCCCGGCCGCTCCAACGGGGCTCCCAACGGGCCCAGGACCGCTGCCAGTCGCGGTCGGCCCGCCGGGCGAGCGCGCGCAGCCGCAGGGCGAGCGCGACACCGATCAGCGTGGCCAGGGTGGTGGAGCCGGCCAGGCCGGTGCAGACGGCGGCGACGGTGAGGCCGATCCGGGTGTCCGGTGCCCTGGCGGGCTCGCCGGCGTCGTCCACCCAGAGGGTAACGGTGGGCCTGGTCAGGGTGGTGCGCGGCAGTTCGACGGTGCCGGTGTGCAGGCGGCCGTCCGGAGCCGCCCAGGCGGTCGAGACCTCCACCCGGTTCTCGTAGCCGCCGGCCCATCGGCTGTTCGCCGGCGGCTCCGGCACGGCCTTGCCGAGCACCGCGGCCTCGACCCGGTGCAGCCGGCCGCGTTCGGTCTGGGCGGTGCCTGCGGCGGTGCGGTAGCCGACCAGGGCGGCGGCGACGACACCGGCCACTCCGACGGCGAGGGCGAGCGCGGCGGCGAGCCAGGCCCGGCTGCGGGCCCGGTCGACGGGGCGGATGAGCGGTTCGCGGGGGTCCGCCGAGCGGCCGAGGGCCCGACGCAGCTGACGGCCCACCCGCCGGGGCGCCGACGCTGGCCGGGCCGGGCGGGGTGTGGTGGACACGATGCGTGCTCCTCACGGCTGTTGGCGCTGTTCGGCCCCCGTCGGAACCATTTTCCAGCTCCGGCCCCCGTGCACAAGAGCCGTGCGGCCCCACCCGGCCCGGGGGCCTGCCCGCTCGTCCGTCGCCCACGGGTGTCTCTCCGCCGCTGCCTCCGCTCCCCGCCCGCCCCGGCCCCGGGGTGGTCGGGTCACCTCCCCGTGAGCATCAGCATCCGTACCAGCGAGACCACCCCGACGGCGATCGGCACCGCGTACCACCACGGGCGCAGCAGACCCCACCGGACGAGGTACACGGTGCCCCAGTCGGTGAGCCAGGAGCCGATGTGGGCGCACATCGCGGGAACCCCGGCGGCCGTGACGCTCTCCTGGTCCCAGTGCCCGTCGGGCGGCCGGACGAGGAAGGACTTCAGCAGGAGCCAGGCCGTCAGCAGGTTGCCGGCGACGAGCAGGCCCTCGAGGAGCGCGAGGGCCGCCCGGTCCACCCCGTCCGCCCGGTCCGCCCCGGCCGCCTGCTTCTCGCGCTCCCCGTCCGCGCCCGGCATGGCCGGCGGAACGCCCTCGCCGTGCCGTCCGGTTCCGTCCCGGCCCTCCGGTGCCATCCGCGCCACCCCCGTCCCCCCGGTTCCCGCCCGGTGGGGGCGGGAGCCGTCCCCGTTTCCCCGGGAGGACGGTCCGCCGTCCCCGATCGGTTCTGGGCCTCCGTCAGGCCGCCCTGAATGCGGCCCTGAACGCCGTCCCGAACGCCGTCCCGAACGCCGCCCCGGGCCGCGGGACCGGAGCCCCGGCCCCGGCGTCGGCCCCGGCGTCGGCCCGGGAGAGCGCGCAGGACCGGGACGTTCGGCCCTCGGCCGGGGCGGGGGCGAGGGGGCAGGCTGTCGGTGACCGCGTCCTCGTCGTGCCGGGACGCGGAGGTCCGGCCCGCTGTGGGGGCTCGCCGGGCCGCCGTGCGGAGCGGAGGGCGGTGTGGGGCCGCCCTCCGCTCACGTCTGCCGCCGAAGCCGACCTGCCACCGGAACCTCCGCCCCGTGAGGCGTTCTCCCAGCTCGGCGCCGTATTCTCCCCAGCTATACACTCGGAGTATACGTCGGGTGTATGGTCACCCCATGAGTGTTCCTTTGACCCTTCTCGGGCTGCTGGAGCGGGAACCGAGCCACGGCTACGACCTCAAGCGCGACTACGACGCCTTCTTCGGGCGCGGCAAGCCCCTGCCGTACGGTCAGGTCTATGCCACGCTCGGCCGGTTGGCGCGGGACGGCAAGGTCGTGGCCGGCGAGGCCGAGCCCGGCGACGGCCCCGAGCGCAAGCGCTACGTCATCACCGACGCGGGGGTGACCGAGTTCGAGCACTGGCTCACCGAGCCGGTCGCCCCCGAACCCACCCTGCAGTCGGTGCTGTTCACCAAGGTCGTCCTCGCCCTGATGCTCGGCCGCGACGCCGAGGAGTACCTCGACACCCAGCGCGCCGCCCACCTGCGCCGGATGCGCGAACTGACCGAACTGCGCCGGACCGGCCCGCTGATCGACGGCCTGCTCGCCGACCACGGCCTCTTCCACCTGGAGGCGGACCTCCGGTGGATCGACCTGACCACCGCCCGCCTGGACGCCCTCGCCGCGGAGGTACGCGCATGAGCCCGCTGATCGAAGCCCGTTCCGTCGAGCTGGCCTTCGGCGAGACCCCCGCCCTGCGCGGCGCCGACCTGTCGGTCGAGGCCGGCGAGGTGCTGGCCGTGATGGGCCCGAGCGGCTCCGGCAAGTCCACCCTGCTGCACTGCCTGGCCGGCATCCTGGTGCCCGACGCGGGCGAGGTGCACTTCGACGGGCAGCGCATGGACACCATGAACGAGGCCCGGCGCAGCGCCCTACGGCGGGACCGCTTCGGCTTCGTCTTCCAGTTCGGCCAGCTCGTCCCCGAACTGACCGCCGAGGAGAACGTCGCCCTGCCGCTGCTGCTCAACGGCGTCCGCCGGGCCGCCGCGCTCGCGGAGGCCCGTCCGTGGTTCGCCCGGCTCGGCCTGGACGGCATGGAGCGCCGCCGGTCCGGCGAACTGTCGGGTGGTCAGGCCCAGCGGGTGGCCCTCGCCCGCGGCCTGGTGACCCGTCCGCAGGTGCTCTTCGCCGACGAGCCGACCGGCGCGCTGGACTCGCTCACCGGTGAGCAGGTGATGGAGCTGATGGTCGACGCCGCCCGCTCGCAGGGCACCACCGTGGTCCTGGTCACCCATGAGGCCCGGGTCGCCGCCTACGCCGACCGCGAGGCGGTCGTCCGCGACGGCCGGGCCAGGACCCTCTCCTC
>NZ_JBHXKE010000356.1:0-6929 GCF_042722765.1 Kitasatospora sp. NPDC058406 | reverse complement strand
CTCCCGCCCCTTCCGCGTGCCGCCCCTGCTGCGGGCTCGGCGCCCCGCTCGGCGTCCGGACCCGGGTCCGGACGCCGGGTCCGGCTCAGCCCGACGGCTTCGCCTGGTGCAGCGCGTCGGCGGTGGCCGCCTTGTGGGCACAGGCCACGCGCTCGATCTCCGCCATGTCGGCACCCCGCTCGATCAGGTCGAGGATGTGCTCGTGCTCCACCACCGAGCGCCGGGCCCGGCCCGGGACGTAGGTGAAGGTGGAGCGCCGCATGTGGTCCAGCCTGGCCCACTCGGCCTCCAGCAGCGACCGCAGGTGCGCGTCCGGGCAGTGCTGGTAGATGGAGAAGTGGAAGGTGCGGTTGAGGGCGGTGAACGCGGCCGGGTCGAACTCGTCCAGCGCGGCCACCATCCGGGCGTTGATCTCGCGCGAGGCGGCGATCTGGTCCGGCGTCAGCAGCGGCGCGCAGATGGCCGTCGCGTACCCCTCCAGCCGGGCCAGGATCTGCAGCGAGTGCTCGACCTGGACGGACTCGAAGACCGCGACCCGGGCCCCGATGTTGCGCACCACCTCGACCAGGCCGTCCGACTGGAGCCGGCGCAGCGCCTCGCGCAGCGGGATGGTGCTCACCCCGGTCTCCTGCGCGAGCTGGTTCATGACCAGCCGGTAGCCCGGCCCGTACGTGCCGTCGAGGATGCGTGAGCGGAGCAGCTCGTAACTCTGCTCGGCCTTCGACCCGCCGGTGGATCGGTCCTTCGCGGAACCCAACGCCGTTCCCTCGTCCTTCCTCACACCGGCCATCGCCCCCGTGGCGGACCGCTCGGCGGTCCGCGCGCCCCGTGCGGTCACCGTGCGAGGGCCTTCAGTACGACACGGCGGAACTCCGCACCGGCCACGGCCCCCAGGTGATCGCCGGGGACGGTCACCAGCTCCGCCCCGTCAAGGGGAGCAACGATACTCTCGATGCCCCGGGTCATCACATCGTCCGCGCCGACGACCACGACCGGCGCGACCCGGCCGGCCCAACCGCCCGGCGCGAAGGGGGTGTTGCGCAGCCCCTCGACGCAGCGGGCGAGGGCCGGGGCCCGGTCGCCGCGCGAGCGGACCAGGCCGGCGACCATGCCGGTGAAGGGGTCCTCGGGCTCGCCGCCGCCGGCCACCGCGCGGTGCAGCGCCTCGACGTCGACGGCCGCGAACGGCTCGCGCGGGCTGAGCCCGCCGAGCACCACGCGCCCCACCCGCCCGGGCGCGACGGCCGGGAACTCCCAGGCCAGCCGGGCGCCGAGGGAGTAGCCCACGAGGTCGAACTCCCCCATCCCGAGGGCGTCCAGGGCCGCCAGCAGACGGTCCGTCAGGGTGCCCGCGCCCATCTCGGCGGCGTCGACCGGGTCGACCGAGGCGCCGTGGCCGGGCAGGTCCGGCACCACGACGGTACGGCCGGTGGCGGCGAGCGCGGCGGCGGTGCCCGGTGCGATCCAGTCGGTCACGCCGTCGGAGACGAAGCCGTGCAGCAGGACGACGGGCGGCTCCCCTCCGGTGGTCCGCACGTCGCCCTCCGCCGGCGTGATGATCCGCACCGCCAGGCCGTCGATCTCTCTCATGCCCCTGCACCTCTCCCCAGTTTTCGCATACGATTTTTGATAGTACTGCACGCACCCTCCCCGGTCATGACCTCGACAGGGTCGATCTGCGCCCACGGATCATGTACGAAGTCGCATCCGATCAACCATGGTCAGCGCCCATCGCGTCCGCTATCGTGCATGATGCCGTATACGATTACAGGAGGGCAACGTGGAGCACCCCCTAGGGCTGGCGCCGGGAAAGATCATCGCGGTCCACCTCAACTACCGCAGCCGCGCGGCTGAACGCGGCCGGACACCGGACGCCCCCTCCTACTTCCTCAAGCCCCCCACCTCGCTCTCCTGGAGCGGACGGCCCGTCGTCCGCCCGGCGGGCTGCGAACTGCTCGCCTTCGAGGGCGAGATCGCCGTGGTGATCGGCACCCGCGCCCACCGGGTCTCCCGGGAGAACGCCCTGGAGCACGTGGCCGGCTACGCCGCCGCCAACGACTTCGGCGTCTACGACCTCAAGCACGCCGACCTCGGCGCCAACCTGCGGGCTAAGGGTCGCGACGGCTACACCCCGGTCGGCCCCGCCCTGCTCACCGACGTCGATCCGGCCCGGCTGCGGCTGCGCACCTGGGTCAACGGCCTGCTCGTCCAGGACGCCTCCACCGAGGAACTCCTCTTCCCCGTCGACCTGCTGATCGCCGACCTGTCCCGCTCGACCACCCTGGAGCCGGGCGACGTCCTGCTGATCGGCACGCCGGCCGGCTCCACCGTCGTCCGCCCCGGCGACGTGGTGGAGGTCGAGCTGGAGGAGAGCGGCCGGCTGCGCAACGAGATCGTCGCCGAGGAACCCGGCGTCACCGAGTACGGCGCGCTGCCGCGGGCGACCGAGGCCGCCCGGCAGGCGGCCTACGGATCCGCGCACGACGCCGGCCACCCGCCGCCGGCCGCCGGACGCGCCGCCGCCCCCGCGGGCCCGGCCGGCCTCGACGAGGAGACCGCCGCCGCGCTGCGCACCGTCTCCACCGCCACGCTCTCCAGCCAGCTGCGCGCACGCGGCATCGACCACCACTTCATCGAGGGCGTCCGCCCGGCCCGCCCCGACCTGCGGATGGTCGGCGTCGCCCGCACCCTGCGCTACCTGCCGCTGCGCGAGGACGTGTTCGCCGAGCGCGGCGGCGGGATGAACGCCCAGAAGAGCACCGTCGAGGAGATCCTGCCCGGCGAGGTGCTGGTCATCGAGGCCCGCGGCGAGCACGGCTCCGGCACCCTCGGCGACATCCTCGCGCTGCGCGCGCTGCGCCGCGGCGCGGCCGGGGTGGTCACCGACGGCGGGCTGCGCGACAGCCCGGCCTTCGCCGAGCTCGACCTGCCCTCCTACTACGCCGTCGCGCACGCCGCCGTGCTGGGCCGCCGGCACGTCCCGATGGACTCGCAGGTGCCGGTCGCCTGCGGCGGGGTGCTCGTCATGCCCGGCGACGTGCTGGTCGGCGACGCCGAGGGGGTCGTGGTCATCCCGCCCGCACTGGCCGCCGAGGTCGCCCGGGCCGCCGTCACGCAGGAGGACGAGGAGCGCTTCATCCTGCGGCAGGTGGACCGGGGCGCCGGCATCAAGGGGCTCTACCCGATGGACGAGCACTGGCGCGCGCTCTACCTGCGCGAGCACCGGCCGCAGGGCGACTGACCCCCGCTCACTCCCGCACTTCCCCGCCCGCACTTCCCCGCCCCTCTCCCCCTCTCCTCCCCCACTCCCGACGGAGAACCGATGAAGTTCCGAAGCGACCCGTCCGTGATCCGCGGCTCCCTCGCCCCCGTGGTCACCCCCTTCACCGACGCCGGCGCCGTGGACCACGACTCGCTGCGCGCCCTCGTCCGCTGGCAGCTCGACTCCGGCTCGCACGGCATCTCGCTGGGCGGCTCCACCGGCGAGCCGAGCGCGCAGAGCGTCGCGGAGCGGATCGCCGCGATGCGCACCGCCGCCGACGAGATCGCCGACCGGGTGCCGTTCCTGCCCGGGACCGGCTCCGCCAAGCTCGACGAGACCCTCGAACTCACCGCCGCCGCGGCCGAACTCGGCGCCGACGCCGCGCTGGTGATCACCCCGTACTACGCGCGGCCCACCCAGGAGGCGCTCTACCGGTGGTACGCCACGGTGGCCCGGGAGTTCCCCGACCTGCCGCTGGTGATCTACAACGTGCCCTCGCGCACCGCCGTGGACATCGAGCCGGAGACGGTGCGCCGGCTGTTCACCGACTTCGACAACGTCGTCGGCGTCAAGGAGACCACCAAGGACTTCGAGCACTTCTCGCGCGTCCTGCACGCCTGCGGCCCCGAACTGCTCGTCTGGTCCGGCATCGAGCTGCTCTGCCTGCCCCTGATGGCGCTCGGCGGGGCCGGGTTCATCAGCGCAGTCGCCAACCTCGCACCCGCCGCCGTGGCCCGGATGTACGAACTGTGGGAGCAGGGCGACCACGCCGGCGCCCGCGCGTTGCACTACCGGCTCCACCCGCTGGTGGACTTGCTGTTCGTGGAGACCAACCCGGCCCCCGCCAAGTGGGTCCTGGCCCGGCAGGGGCGGATCGCCTCCGACCACGTCCGTCCGCCGCTCACCGCCCCGACCGACGCCGGCCTGGAGCGGATCCGCGCGCTCCTCGCCGCGGGCGGCGACCTGACCCAGCAGCTGTGACCCCGGGGCCGGCGGCCCCGCCCACCACGAGAGCAGGAGACGAGATGACCACCAGCACCCAGGCGACCCCGGAGGCCGCCGCCGACCCCGCCGGCGCGCCGGCCCGCCCGGCCGGACTGCCCGGCGCGATCCTGCACTGGATCGGCGGAGCGGCCGCCCCCTCCGCCGACGGCCGCGTCCTCGACGTCGCCGACCCGGTCTCCAACACCCCCTACGCCACCCTCGCCGCGGGCGGCGCGGGTGACGTCGAGCGCGCCGTCGCGGCGGCCAGGGCCGCCTTCCCCGCGTGGGCGGCACTCGGCAACCGCGAGCGGGCCACCGTGCTCAACCGGATCGCCGACGCCGTCGAGGCCCGCGAGGAGGAGCTGGCCGCGTTCGAGTCCTTCGACACCGGCCTGCCGATCACCCAGGCGCGCGGCCAGGCCCGGCGAGCCGCCGAGAACTTCCGCTACTTCGCCGACGTCGTCGTCGCCCTCGGCGAGGAGGCGTTCCGGGTCGGGAGCCAGCAGCTGAACTACGTGGTGCGCACCCCGGTCGGCGTGGCCGGACTGATCACCCCGTGGAACACCCCGTTCATGCTGGAGAGCTGGAAGCTGGCACCGGCCATCGCCTCCGGCTGCACCCTGGTGCTCAAGCCCGCCGAGTGGACCCCGCTGTCCGCCAGCCTCTGGCCGCAGATCCTCACCGAGGCGGGCGTGCCGGCCGGCGTGGTCAACATCGTGCACGGGCTCGGCCCGGAGGCCGGTCAGGCCCTGGTCGACCACCCGGACGTGCCGATCCTGTCGTTCACCGGCTCCACCGCCACCGGCCGGCACATCGTGCGCTGCTCGGCGAACCGGCTGAAGACCGTCTCCATGGAGCTGGGCGGCAAGTCCCCGGTCGTGGTCTTCGCCGACGCGGACGTCGAGGCCGCCCTGGACTCGGTGGTGTTCGGCGTCTTCTCGCTCAACGGCGAGCGCTGCACGGCCGGCTCCCGGGTCCTTGTCGAGCGCCCGCTGTACGAGGAGTTCACCCGCCGGCTGGCCGAGCGGGCCGAGCGGGTCAGGGTCGGCCTGCCGGGCGACCCGGCGACCGAGGTCGGCGCGCTGGTGCACCCCGAGCACTACCGGCGGGTGCTGGACTACGTCGAGACCGGACGCACGGAGGCCCGGCTGGTCGCCGGCGGCGGACGCCCGGAGCACCTGCCCGAGGGGAACTACCTCCGGCCGACCGTCTTCGCGGACGTGCCGCGCGACGCCCGGATCTTCCAGGAGGAGATCTTCGGCCCGGTGGTCGCGGTCGCCCCGTTCGACGACGAACACGAGGCCATTGACCTGGCCAACGCCACCGAGTACGGTCTGGCCGCCTACGTGTGGACGTCCGACCTCAAGCGGGGTCACCGGGTCGCCCACGCCGTGGAGTCCGGCATGGTCTGGATCAACTCCCACAACGTCCGCGACCTCCGCACGCCGTTCGGCGGGGTCAAGGCCAGCGGCCTCGGCCGCGAGGGCGGTGCGCACAGCATCGACTTCTACACCGAGTCCAAGATCGTCCACGTGATGCTCGGTGAGGTCCACACCCCGCGCTTCGGCGCCGACGAGCAGCACTGACCCGCAGATGGAGGTCACGGAGATGCCCACCCCCCCGGACGTCGTACGCTCCGCCTACGCCCAGCTGGTCGTCACCGACCTGCCCCGGACCCGCTGGTTCTGGGTCGACATGCTCGGCTTCCACGTCCAGTACGAGGACGACCGCACGCTGTACCTGCGGGGCACCGACGAGCTCACCCACCACAGCCTCGTCCTGCGGGTGGGCGACGCCGCCGCGCTGGACCACCTCGCCTACCGGGTGCGCACCCCGGAGGACCTGGACCACGCCGAGGAGTTCTTCACCGCACTCGGCTGCCCCGTGCGCCGGGTCCCGGCCGGCACCGGCACCCGCGGCGTCGGCGACGCCGTCCGCGTGGTGGACCCGCTCGGCTTCACCGTCGAGTTCTTCCACGCGATCGAGCGGGCCGAGCGGCTCATCCAGCGGTACGACCTGCGCCGGGGGGCGGAGGTCGCCCGGCTGGACCACTTCAACATCGTGGTGCCGGACATACCCGCCGCCTACGAGCACTACCGCTCCCTCGGCTTCGGCTGCTCGGAGACCATCGAGGGCGACGAGCACGAGCTGTACGCGGCCTGGATGTTCCGCAAGCAGACCGTCCACGACGTCGCGTTCACCAGCGGCGCCGGGCCGCGGCTGCACCACGTCGGGGTCTTCGCCCCCGAGGCGCACCAGGTGCTGCGGACGGCCGACATCTTCGGCTCGCTGCGGGCCGAGCACCACATCGAGCGCGGGCCCGGGCGCCACGGCGTGTCCAACGCCTTCTACGTGTACCTGCGCGACCCGGACGGCCACCGGGTGGAGATCTACACCTCCGACTACTACACCGGCGACCCGGACCACGAGACCTTCCGCTGGAACGTGAACGACGACCGGCGCCGGGACTTCTGGGGCAACGCCGTCATCGAGTCCTGGTACAAGGAGGCGGTGCCCGTGCTGGACCTCGACGGGAAGCCGCAGCCGGTCGTCTCGGCCGCGCTGGACGAGTCGGCGGTCCAGGTCGGCGCGGACGGGCTGGGGAACATCCCGGCGGCCGTGCCGGCCGCGGAGGGCTGACCGGCCCGCACCCCGCCGACCGACGCCGCTGCCGCCCCGGGTC
>NZ_JBHXKE010000355.1:0-6991 GCF_042722765.1 Kitasatospora sp. NPDC058406 | reverse complement strand
CGCAGGCGGCGGCCGGTGTCGCGGGCATCATCAAGATGCTGCTGGCGATGCGGCACGAGACGCTCCCCGCCACCCTGCACGCGGACGAGCCGTCGCCGCACGTGGAATGGTCGGCCGGTGAGGTCGAGCTGCTGACCGCGTCGCGGCCCTGGAACCCCGGGGACCGGCCTCGTCGGGCCGGCGTCTCGGCGTTCGGTGTCAGCGGCACCAACGCGCACGTCATCCTCGAAGAGGCCCCCGCAGGGGAGACCCCGGCCGACGGCCCGGAGCCGACGGTCGTTCCGGTGCTGCTCGCCGGGCACACCGAGTCGGCGCTGCGGGCCCAGGCGGAGCGTCTGCGGCACGTCGCCGACCAGGATCTCCACGCGCTCGCCGCGGCTGCGGCACGGCGCCCGGCGCTGGCGCATCGCGCGGTGGTGCTCGCGGGTGGGACCGACGCGCTGACGGCCGGGCTGGATGCGGTGGTGTCCGGTGCGGGTGGTCTGATCGGCACCGCACGGGCGGGCCGGGTGGCGTTCCTGTTCACGGGTCAGGGCGCGCAGCGTGCGTCGATGGGCCGGGGGTTGTACGAGGCGTTCCCGGTGTTCGCGGACGCGTTCGACCAGGTGGCGTTGCACCTGGATGCCGATCTGGACCGGCCGTTGGCGGAGGTGCTGGCGGACGAGGAGTTGATCCACCGCACCGGCTACGCGCAGCCGGCGCTGTTCGCCGTCGAGGTCGCCCTGCACGCGCTCCTCACACACTGGGGTGTGCGGCCGGACGTCCTGGTCGGGCACTCGATCGGTGAGATCGCTGCCGCGCATGTGGCCGGAGTGCTGTCTCTGCCGGACGCGGCCACGCTGGTCGCCGCACGCGGCCGACTGATGCAGGCCCTTCCGGCCGGTGGGGCGATGCTCGCCGTCGGAGCCTCCGAGGCGGACGTCCTCGCCGCGTTCCCGGACGTGGACGTCGCCGTGGTGAACGGCCCTGGGGCCGTGGTGGTCGCGGGCCTGGAAGCCGAGATCGACGCCGTCGCGGAGGCTGCGGGCGAGCGGGGCTGGAAGACCAGCCGTCTGCGGACCAGCCACGCCTTCCACTCCCGGCTGATGGAGCCGATGCTGGAGGACTTCCGCGTGATCGTGAAGTCCCTGGCCTTCGCCGAACCGTCGCTCCCGGCGGTCTCCACGGTGACCGGCCGCCCGGTCCGGCCGGGCGAGTGGTCGGACCCGGAGTACTGGGTGGACCAGGTCCGCAAGCCGGTCCGCTTCGCCGACGCCCTCGAAGCGCTCGACGGCGTCACCAGGTTCGTCGAACTGGGCCCGGACGGCGTCCTGTCGGCGCTCGTCCAGCAGCCCGACGCCGTCGCCACGCCGCTGCTGCGCCGCGACCGCGACGAAGTCACCACCGCACTGACGGCGCTCGCGACCCTGCACGTCAACGGCGTCCCGGTCGACTGGTCGCCCTTCTTCACCGGCGTCCGGCCGCTCGAACTCCCCGCCTACGCCTTCCAGCGGCAGCGGTACTGGCTCGCCGCGACCCGCGGTGCCGGCGATCTCGGTGCGGCCGGGCTCGGCGCCGCCGAGCACCCCTTGCTCGGCGCGGTCGTGCCGCTGGTCGACGGGGACGGGACGGTGCTCACCGGCCGGCTCTCGCTCGGTGACCAGCCCTGGCTCGCCGATCACGTGGTCGCCGGTGCGGCGCTGCTGCCCGGGACGGCGCTGCTGGAGCTGGCGCTCCAGGCCGCCCGCCAGGTCGGCTGCGACACCGTCGAGGAGCTGACGCTGCACGTGCCGCTCGTCGTTCCCGACCGGGCCGCGGTTCGGATCCAGGTGACGGTGGACGGCCCGGACGAGCGGGGCCGCCGGGACGTGCGCATCCACTCCCGTGACGAGCACGGCGACGGCTGGCAGCACCACGCCACCGGCGCCCTCGCGCCGGCGGGCGCGGCGGCGGGGCGGGCCGTCGACACCTCCGCCGTCTGGCCGCCCGCCGGCGCGGTGGAGGTGCCGCTCGACGGCCTCTACGCCGGTCTCCGGGACATGGGCCTGGACTACGGGCCGGCGTTCCAGGCGCTTCGGGAGGTCTGGCGTCGTGGCGACGACCTGTTCACCGAGGTGGTCCTCGGCGAGGAGTTCCGGCGTGAGGCGTCGCGGTTCGGTGCGCACCCCGCCCTGATCGACGCGGCCCTGCACGCGCTGAGCCTGCCGGGCGGCGACGCCGAGGGCGGTGACGCCGACGCGGTGGCACGGCTGCCGTTCAGCTGGTCGGACGTGGCGGTGTACGCCGTCGGCGCGGACCGGTTGCGGGTCCGGATCAGTCCGGCCGGCGGTGACGCGGTCCGGTTGGAGGCGTTCACCACGGCGGGGCAGGCCGTGCTCGCGGTCGGGTCGCTGGTGATGAGGCCGGTGCCGTCCACCCGTCCCGTGGCGGCGGACCTGTTCGCGGTCGAGTGGGACCGGGTGCCGGCGCCTTCCCCTTCGGCGGCCTCGCCGAGGGCGGCCGGCTGGGCGGTGCTCGGGGAGCCGCTGCCGGAGCTGCCGGGCGTGCCGGCGCGGGACGGCTTCGGTGCCCCGGTGGTGCTCGTGGCCGCGGGTGGCGCGGGCAGCGGCGGCCAGGGGGCCGGCGGGGTCGCCGAGGTGACCCGTGCCGAGGTCCGCCGGGTGCTGGCGGTCGTGCAGAGCTCGCTGGCCACCGACTCCCGGGTGGTGGTGCTGACCAGGAACGCGGTCCTGCCCGATGGCGAAGGCGGCGACGGCGGCGACGGCGTCGACCTCGCCGGGGCTGCGGTCTGGGGCCTGCTCCGGTCGGCCCAGCAGGAGAATCCGGACCGGTTCGTCCTGGTCGACGTCGACGAGGACGCCGCGTCCTGGCTGGCGCTGCCGGCGGCGGTGGCCTCCGGTGAGCCTCAGGTGGCGGTCCGCGGTGGCGCGCTGTTCGCGCCGCGGCTGGCGCGCACGACCGCCGGTGACCGGGCGATCGACCCGACCACCGGCCGGGCCACCGATTCGACCACCGCATCGGCCACGGACCCGGTCACGGACCCGGCCACGGACCCGGCGGTCGGATCGTTCGGCGCCGGAACCGTGCTGATCACCGGCGGGTCCGGCACGCTCGCGGGCCGGGTGGCGCGTCATCTGGTCGCCTCCCACGGGATCCGCCGGCTGGTCCTGGTCAGCCGCAGCGGCGGCGGCGAGGCGGTGGCCGGGGAGCTCGGCGCCGAAGGCGTGGAGGTGACGCTCGCCGCGGCGGACGTGACCGACCGTGCCGCGCTGGCCGCGGTGATCGCCGGGATCCCGGCGGAGCACCCGCTGACCGGGGTGGTGCACACCGCCGGTGTCCTGGACGACGGGATCGTCGAGCAGATGACGCCCGACCGGCTCGACCGCGTCCTGCGGCCGAAGGTGGACGGCACGCTGCACCTGCACGAACTCACCCGGGGCCTGGAACTCTCGGCGTTCGTCCTGTTCTCGTCCGCGTCGGCGGTCTTCGGGACGCCGGGGCAGGCGAACTACGCCGCGGCCAACGGGTTCCTCGACGCGTTCGCCCAGCACCGCCGGGCGCTCGGCCTGCCGGGGCAGGCGCTGGCCTGGGGGCCGTGGGCCGAGGGCGGCATGGCCGGTGACCTGGACGAGGCCGACCGGCAGCGGATGGCCCGGGCCGGTGTGCTGCCCTTCGACGTCGCGTCGGGGCTGGCGGCGTTCGACGCTGCCGTGACCGCCGCGGCGGCGCCGGTGGTGCCGATCCGGCTCGACCTGGCGGCCGTGCGGGCGGCGGGGGAGGTGCCGGCGCTGCTGAGCGGCCTGGTCCGGAGGCCGGCGGTCAGGGCCGTGGCGCCCACGGTGGTGCCGGTCGCCCAGCGGTTGGCGGGGCTGTCGGACGAGGCGAGGCGCGAACTGCTGCTGGACCTGGTGCACGGCCACATGGCGACGGTGCTGGGCTACCCGGCCGACCATCCGACGGAGCCCGCCCGGGGCTTCCTCGACCAGGGGTTCGACTCGCTCACGGCGGTCGAACTGCGCAACGGTCTGACCGCGGTGACCGGCCTGCGCCTGCCGGCGACGGTGATCTTCGACTACCCGACCCCCGGCGACCTGGCCGAGCACCTGTTCGAGCAGTTGGCCCCGGTGGAGCCGGTGGCCCCGCCGCTGCCCGCGCTGGCCGAGCTCGACCGGTTCGAGGCCTCGTTGGCCGCCGACGGACTCGACCCCGCGGTGCGCGACCAGATCGCGGATCGGCTCCGGAGGCTGCTCGCGGGCTGGCAGCCGACGGAGGCGGACGAGGTCGTCGACCTGCTGGAGGAGGCCAGCGACGAGGAGATGTTCGCGTTCATCGACAACGACCTCGGCCTCTAGCCGGTCGGGGCGGGGCGGAGCGCCGGCACGCAGGGGCCGGCGCTCCACCGGCCGCGAGGGCGCGGCGCGACCGGTGGACGCGGCCTACTTCCGCATGATCACGGGTTCGCGCCGGCGCAGCAGCCGGGCGACGACGAGTCCGAAGAGCACGGAGAGGGCCAGCAGCATGCCCATGTCGAGCAGCCAGACGCTGCCGCGGTGGGCGAACATCGGGTCGTCGGTGAGGGGGTCGGGCAGGAGGGCGCCCAGGTCGACGGTGGCGGCCATCGCGCCGAACCCCCAGCGCGCGGGCGCCAGCCAGGAGAGCTGGTTGAGGATCGGCGTCTGGTCGAGCTGGAGCAGCGCGCCGCAGAACACCACCTGGACGATGGCGACCAGGACCAGCAGGGGCATGGTCACCTCCTCCTTCTTCACCACGGCGGAGACGAGGAGGCCGAGGACCATCGTGGTGACGGAGAGCAGGGCGACGGCGAGGGTGATCTCCACCAGGCGCGGCAGGAACACGCCTCCGGCGCCCGGTGGTCCGAGCCCGACGCCGACCAGGGCGACCAGGGTGAGGACCACCGACTGGACGACCGTGATGGTGCCGAGCACCACGACCTTCGAGCAGAGGTACGCGGATCTGGACAGGCCGACGGCGCGTTCGCGCTGGTAGATGACGGTTTCCTTGACCAGTTCGCGGACGGCGTTGGCGGCCCCGGTGAGGACGCCGCCGACGCAGAGGATGAGCAGCGCGTTGAGGGCGGTGTCCTCGTCGAGCTGTCGGCCCGCGAGGGCGCGCGTCAGGGCGCCCATGATGAACGGCAGGGCGATCATCACGGCGAGGAAGGTCTTGTCGGCGGCGAGCACCGTGGCGTAGCGGCGGACGAGGGTGGAGACCTGTTTGCCCCAGCGCCTCGGGGTGGGTCGGGGGGCCGAGGCGGTGGGCGCCGGCGTGCCGGGGAGCGAGCGGGCGGGGTGGTCCATGGCGCCGGCGATGTAGCGCCGGTAGGGGGTGGACGCCCGGTACTGACCGGCCCAGTCGTGGTCGCGCCGGCTCTCGAAGGCTTCGAACGCCTGGGGCCAGTGGTCGAAGCCGAAGTGGCCGAGGGCCTCGCCGGGCGGGCCGTACCAGGCGATCCGGCCGCCGGGGACGAGCAGGAGCAGACGGTCGCAGAGGTCGAGGCTGAGCACGCTGTGGGTGACGACGATGACGGTGTGTCCGTCGTCGGCGAGGCCGCGGAGCATCTGCATGACCGAGCGGTCCATGCCGGGGTCGAGACCGCTGGTGGGTTCGTCCAGGAACAGCAGGGAGGGCTTGGTGAGCAGTTCCAGGGCGACGCTGACGCGCTTGCGCTGGCCGCCGGAGAGGCTGGAGATGACCTGGTCGGCGCGCTGGGTGAGGCCGAGCTCGCTGATCACCTCCTCGACCCGGGCCTCCCGTTCGGCGGGCGCGGTGTCGCCGGGGAAGCGGAGCTCGGCCGCGTACCGCAGGGCGCGGCGGACCCGCAGCTGGGTGTGCAGGATGTCGTCCTGCGGGACGAGGCCGATGCGGTGGCGCAGCTCGGCGTACTCGCGGTAGAGGTCGCGGCCGTCGTAGCGGACGGTGCCCCCGGTCGCGGGGCGGAGCCCGGTGAGGGCGTTGAGCAGGGTGGACTTGCCCGCGCCGCTGGGGCCGGTGACGGCCAGCAGGCTCTTCTCGCCGACCGGGAAGGTGACGTGGTCGAGCAGGACGTGGGCGTCGCCGACCGTGACGGTGAGGTCCTCGACGTCGAGGTCGACGATGCCGGTGTCGATGAACTCCTGGAGCTCGTCGCCGATCAGGCAGAACTCCGAGTGGCCGATGCCGACCAGGTCGCCCTGGCCGACGAGGGCCTCGAACACGGGCTGGCCGTTGAGGTAGGTGCCGTTGTGGCTCTCCAGGTCCGCGATCTCGTACCGGCCGTCGGGGAGGGCACGGAGTTCGGCGTGGTGGCGGGAGGCGGAGAGGTCGCTCACCACCAGGTCGTTGTCGGGGGCGCGGCCGATCCGGACGACGCGGGCGGACAGCGGGAGGATGCTGGTCGGCGGGCGGTAGGAGCCGGTGATCGAGGTGAGGGCGGACGACTGCCGTTGCTGGACGGTCATCGGCTCGGGCAGGGCGCTCAGGCTGCAGCGGGGCCCGTCGGCGGGATCGCCGAAGCGGACCACGCTGCCGGGGCCGACGTCCACGTGCCGGACGCGGTGGCCCTCGGTGTACGTGCCGTTGGTGGAACCGACGTCGTCGAGCACCCACCGGCCGTCCCCCTCGTGCAGGACGGCGTGGTGCCAGGAGACCCGGGGGTCGGTGAACACGACGTCGCTGGCCGGGTCCCGGCCGACGGCGTAGGAGCGGCTCGGGCTCATGACCTGCGAGTCGCCTTCGGCATCGAGTACGAGCTGGGGCGCGCTGGGCCCGAACTCCCGTTCTCCCATACGGTCGATGCTAGTCCGGTGGGGGCCCGGCCGCCCGGGAGGCGGCGTCGTGACCCGGGCGCCTGCCCCCTGTGACGGCCTCGGACCGCGCGATCGGCGGATCCCGGCCCGTGGGGGGGAATCCCCCCGGCGGGCCGGGATCCGCCGGGTAGGGGGGCCTAGGGGTTTTGGGGGCCGAGGGCCCGCGCCAACGGTCTGGGGAGGGTGCCCGGGGGCGCGGTGCCGGG
>NZ_JBHXKE010000354.1:0-6995 GCF_042722765.1 Kitasatospora sp. NPDC058406 | reverse complement strand
GAGCACGCCGTGTCGATGGTCACCGCAGGGCCTTCGAGCCCGAACGTGTAGGAGATCCGGCCGGACATCACCGACGAGGCCGTGCCCGTCAGCAGGTGCCCCTCCAGGCCCTCCCCGCCCTCCACCGATCCGGTGCCGTACCCCATGAACGAGGCACCGACGAACACACCGACCGGCTCGCCGCGCAGGCCCAGCGGATCGACTCCACCCCGCTCCAGCGCCTCCCACGACGTCTCCAGCAGCAACCGCTGCTGCGGATCCATCGTCAACGCCTCGCGCGGCGAGATCCCGAACAGCGCGGCGTCGAACTTGCCCGCGTCGTGGAGGAATCCACCCTCGCGGGCGTAGTAGGTGCCCGCGTGCTCCGGATCCGGGTGGTACAGCCCTTCCAGGTCCCAGCCACGGTTCGTCGGGAACGCGCCGATGCCGTCCCGGCCCTCGGCCACCAGATCCCAGAACGCCTCGGGTGTCTCCACCCCGCCCGGCAACCGCAGGCCCGTCCCGACGATGACGATCGGGTCGTCGGTGGCCACGGTCGTGACCTCGGGGCCCGCCACCGGGGCGGTCGCACCGACCATCTGTTCCAGGACGAACGCGGCGAGCCGCTCGGCGCTCGGGTAGTCGAACGCCAGCGTCGCCGGCAGCGCCAGCCCGGTCGCCGACCGCAGACGATTCCGCAGCTCGACGGCGGTCAGCGAGTCGAAGCCCAGCTCCTTGAACGCCCGCGACGCCTCGACCGCCCCGGCCGACGCGTGCCCCAGCACCGCCGCGACCTCGGCCCGGACCAGCTCCAGCACGGTCCGCTGCCGCTCCGCCGACGACAGACCCGCCAACCGCGCAGCCGGCCCGGAGCCCGACTCCGGAGCGACAGCGAGCTCGACAGCCTCCGGCAGGTCGGCCAGGAACGGCCGCTCACGCGCCGCCGTGAACAGCGGCAGGAACTCCGACCACCGCACGTCCGCGACGGTGACGGCCGCCTCGCCCGACCCGACGGCCGACGCCAGCACGGCCAGCGCCCGAGCGGGATCCATCGGATTCAGACCCCGCCGGCGCAACTGCGTGGCCGACTCGTCGTCCGCCGCCATACCCACGCGGGCCCAGGGGCCCCAGGCGACGGCGGTACCCGGCAGCCCCTGCGCGCGACGCCGCGCCACCAGCGCGTCCAGCGCCGCGTTCGCCGCCCCGTACGCCGCCTGCTCCCCGCTGCCCCAGACACCCGAGATCGACGAGAACACCACGAACGCGTCGAGATCCGTACCGATCAACGCGTCCAGGTGCAACGCCCCGTCGACCTTGCCGTCGACGACCCGGCGGACGTGCTCCTCGTCCGCGTCCACCAGAGCCATGTGCTCGCTGACGCCAGCCGCGTGCACGACCGTGTCGACCTTGCCGACCGTTGCCAGCAGCGCCTCGACCGCGGACCGGTCCGCCAGTTCACAGGCGTGGATCTCCGCCATCGGCAGCTCGGCCAGCAGCTCCGCCGCCCCCGGCGCCCGCACGCCACGCCGGGAGAGCAGCACCAGCCGCTCCGCACCGTTCGCCGCCGCCCACCGCGCGACCTCGGCCCCCAGGCCGCCCGTCCCACCGGCGATCAGCACCGTGCCCCGAGGCTTCCAGACCGACCCGGAAGCCACCGGCGCATGCTCCAAGCGCCGCACCAGCACACCGCCGCCGCGAACGGCGACCTGGTCCTCCGCACCCAGCGCACCACCCAGGACCGCAGCAACGCGACCCGCCGCCCGACTGTCCACGACGGCAGGAAGGTCCAGCAGACCGCCCCAGCGCTCGGGGTGTTCCAGCGCCAGCGTGCGACCGAGGCCCCAGGTCTGGGCCTGGACCGGACCGGCCGGGGCGTCCGCCCTCCCGACGGACACCGCGCCCCGGGTGATCAGCCAGAGAGGTGCCGTCGACTCGACGTCCAGGCAGGCCTGGACGACGGCGAACGTGTCCAGCAGGGGCGCGTCCTCAAGAGCGGCGAGGCTCACCACGCCCGCGATCGGCTCGTCCAGCGCCCGCAGCCGCCGGGCGAGCGCGCCGCGCTCGTCCGCTCCGACCGTCAGAACCCGCGCACCGTGGCCGGTCAGGGCCGCCGCGAGTCCGACGGTGTCCGCGCCGACCAGCACCCAGGTGCCCTCCAGCACCGACGTGCCCGGCTCGGGCACCGGCTGCCAGCCGACCCGGTAGCGCCAGCCGTCCGACCGGGAGCGCTCGCGGCCGCGTGCCCGCCAGGACGTCAGCGCGGGCAGCACGCTCTCCAGCGGGGACAAGGGGTCGACGCCGAGTTCCGTGGCGAGCGTGGTGAGGTCGCCACGGTCGATCGTGGCCCAGAACCCGGCCTCGGCGGGATCGGCGGCCACCGCCTTCGCGGGCCGGCTCTCCAGCCAGTACCGCTGGTGCTGGAAGGCGTAGGTCGGCAGCTCGGCCGGTCGGACGCCGGTGAAGAAGGGCGCCCAGTCGACCGGAACGCCGTTGACGTGCAAGGTCGCCAACGCCGTGAGCACGGTGGTGACTTCGTCGCGGTCGCGGCGCAGCAGCGGCGCGGTGACGGCGTCGGGCTGCTGGACGAGCGCGGACAGGACGCCGTCCGGGCCCAGTTCGACGAACCTGGTGACGCCGTCGAGGGCCGCGAGGGCGTCGGCGAAGCGGACGGGCTTGCGGACCTGGTCGACCCAGTACTCCGGGTCCGACCACTGCCCGACACCGACCGGGCGGCCTGTCACCGACGAAACCGCCGGGACCGAAGGCTCGGCGAAGGACAACCCACGCACCACGGCGCGGAAGTCCTCCAACATCGGCTCCATCAACCGCGAATGGAAGGCGTGACTGGTCCGCAGACGGCTGGACTTCCAGCCCCGCTCGCCCGCCGCCTCCGCGACAGCGTCGATCTCGGCTTCCAGGCCCGCGACCACCACGGCCCCAGGACCGTTCACCACCGCGACGTCCACATCCGGGAACGCGGCGAGGACGTCCGCCTCGGAGGCTCCGACGGCGAGCATCGCCCCACCGGCCGGAAGGGCCTGCATCAGTCGGCCGCGTGCGGCGACCAGCGTGGCGGCGTCCCCGAGGGACAGCACCCCGGCCACATGCGCGGCAGCGATCTCACCGATCGAGTGCCCGACCAGGACGTCCGGCCGCACACCCCAGCGGGTGAGCAGCGCATGCAACGCCACCTCGACGGCGAACAGGGCCGGCTGCGCGTACCCGGTGCGGTGGATCAGCTCCTCGTCCGCCAGCACCTCCGCCAACGGCCGGTCCAGATGGGCATCCAGGTGCAACGCCACCTGGTCGAAGGCATCCGCGAACACCGGGAACGCCTCGTACAACCCCCGGCCCATCGACGCTCGCTGCGCGCCCTGACCCGTGAACAGGAACGCCACCCGCCCGGCACCCGTCGTGCCCCGGAGTGCCGCAGCACCTGTGGCGACTCGGCGCATGCCCTCGACGAGGGTCTCCCGGTCACCGGCGAGCACCACGGCCCGGTGCGGCAGTGCCGCACGGCGGATCGAGGCGGCGCCGAGTTCCACCGGGCGAGCGATGTCCACCCCGGCGCTGTCGATCAGCTGTTGAGCCTGAGCACGCAGGGACGCCTCGTCCGTACCGGACAACAGCACCGGAGCAAGCGGTAGTTCGACCGACACCGGGGCAGTGGGCTCGACAGCCGGGGGCTCCTCCACGATCACGTGCGCGTTGGTGCCACTGACACCGAACGCCGACACACCCGCCCGACGAGGCCGATCCCCGGCGCTCCACGGACGCGACTCCGTCAACAGCGACACCGCGCCGGAAGCCCAATCCACGTGCGGGGAACGCTCGTCGGCGTTCAGCGTCGCGGGCAGGGTCCCGTGCCGCATGGCCAGCAGCATCTTGATGATGCCCGCGACACCGGCCGCCGCCTGCGTGTGCCCGATGTTGGACTTCACCGACCCGAGCCAGAGCGGGTCGCCGCCGTCCCGGTCCTGACCGTAGGTGGCCAGGAGGGCCTGGGCCTCGATCGGGTCGCCGAGCGTCGTGCCGGTGCCGTGCGCCTCGACCGCGTCCACGTCGGACGCCGACAGGCCCGCCTGCGCCAACGCGGCCCGGATCACCCGCTGCTGCGACGGACCGTTCGGCGCCGTCAGACCGTTCGAAGCACCGTCCTGATTGACCGCGGTACCCCGGACCACCGCCAAGACCTGGCGACCGGCAACCCGCGCCGACGACAACCGCTCGACCAGCAGCATGCCGACACCCTCGGACCAACCCGTCCCGTCCGCGCCCGCACCGAACGACTTGCACCGGCCGTCCGGCGCCAGACCCCGCTGACGCGAGAACTCCACGAACACATCCGGCGTCGGCATCACCGTCACACCACCGACCAGCGCCATCGAGCACTCACCCGACCGCAGCGCCTGCACCGCCAGATGCAGGGCGACCAACGACGACGAACACGCCGTGTCCACCGTCACCGCCGGGCCTTCGAGCCCGAACGTGTACGAGATCCGCCCCGACATCACCGACGAAGCCGTACCCGTCAGGAGGTGCCCCTCCACACCGTCGGAAGCCTCGACCGGTCCGGAGCCGTATCCCATGAAGGAGGCACCGACGAACACGCCGACCGGGTGTCCGGCCAGTCCGGCCCGTGGGTCCACGCCTGCCCGTTCGAACGACTCCCACGAGGTCTCCAGCAACAGGCGCTGCTGCGGATCCATCGCCAGCGCCTCACGCGGCGAGATCCCGAACAGCCCCGCATCGAACTCGCCCGCGCCGTACAGGAACCCGCCCTCCCGGGCGTAGAACGTCCCCGCATGCTCCGGATCCGGGTGGTACAACCCCTCCAGATCCCACCCACGATCCGTCGGGAACGCCCCGATCCCGTCCTCGCCTGCGGAGAGCAACTCCCAGAACCGTTCCGGAGAGTCCACCCCGCCGGGCAGCCGCAGGCCCATCCCGACGATCACCACCGGATCGTCGTCGGTGGCGACAGCGAGCGCCGGAACGGCAGGACCGGCCGCCTCCGCGCCTCCCACCTCGGCCAGGACGAACGCGGCGAGCCGCTCGGCGCTCGGGTAGTCGAACGCCAGCGTCGCCGGCAGCGCCAGCCCGGTCGCCGACCGCAGACGGTTGCGCAGTTCGACGGCGGTCAGCGAGTCGAAGCCCAGCTCCTTGAAGGCCCGAGACGCCTCGATCTCCCCGGCCGACGCATGGCCGAGAGCCGCCGCAACCTCGGCCCGGACCAGCTCCAGCACGGTCCGCTGCCGCTCCGCCGACGACAGACCCGCCAACCGCGCGGCCAGCCCGGTACCCGGCTCCGCCACGGTGGCCGACTCGGCGGCCTCCGGCAGGTCAGCCAGGAACGGCCGCTCACGCGCCGCCGTGAACAGCGGCAGGAACTCCGACCACCGCACGTCCGCGACCGTGACCAGGTCGTCCCCGGCGCCCACGGCCCTGGCCAGCGCGGCCACGGCGCGATCGGGAGCCATCCCCACCAGGCCCTGCCTGCGGAGCGAAGCGGCGGCCTCGACGTCGGCCGCCATGCCGACGCTCGCCCAGGGACCCCAGGCGACCGACGTGCCGGGGAGCCCGGCGGCCCGTCGGCGCAGGACCAGGGCGTCGAGAGCGGTGTTCGCCGCCCCGTACGCGGCCTGCCGACTGCTGCCCCATGTCGCCGAGATGGACGAGAACACCACGAACGCGTCGAGATCCGTACCGACCAGCGCGTCCAGGTGCAACGCCCCGTCGACCTTGCCCCGGATCACCCGGTCCAGATGCGCCTCGTCCGCGTCGACCAGCGGCACGTCCTCGCCCACACCGGCCGCGTGCACGACTGCGTCGACCCGACCGACCACGGCCAGCAACGCCTCCACCGCGGACCGATCCGCCAGATCACACGCATGGATCTCCGCCATCGGCAGCTCCGCCAACAACTCCGCCGCCCCCGGAGCCTGAGATCCACGCCGCGAGAGCAACACCAACCGCTCCGCACCGTTCGCAGCCGCCCACCGCGCCACCTCGACGCCCAAGCCACCCGTCCCACCGGTGATGAGCACCGTGCCGCGCGGACTCCACGCACCGGCAGCACCGACCGCACCGGCCGGCGCATGCGCGAGCCGCCGTACGAGCACGCCACCACTACGCAGCGCGACCTGGTCCTCCGCGCCCAACGCGCCACCCAGGACCGCGCCGAGGCGGCCGGCCGCCCGGGTGTCGACGACCGGCGGCAGGTCGAGCAGACCGCCCCAGAATTCCGGGTGCTCCAGCCCCACCGCCCGGCCGAAGCCCCACAGCTGCGCCTGACCGACGTCGACCGTGTCGTCCGCCCGGCCGGTGACCACCGCGTTCCGGGTGACCGTCCACAGCGGGGTCGTGCTCCGTACGTCCGTCAAAGCCTGCACCAGCGCCAGGTTTTCACCGACCGATCCGAGGACCGAAACGACGCCCTCCGCCTCCTGCCCGGCCAGCCGGGCCGCCAGCTCGGAGCGGGAGCCCGTCGGCACGGTCATGACCTCCGCGCCGAGCCCGGAGAGGACCGCAGCGAGGCCGAACCCGTCGTCGCCGACCAGCAGCCACGTCCCGCTGATCCGCCCGTGGCCCGCGACGGTGGTGGGGTTCCAGACGGCGCGGTAGCGCCACGCGTCGATCAGCGACCGCTCCCGGCCACGCGCACGCCAGGCGGCCAGCGCGGGAACCAGGCCCGCCAGCGCCTCGGCCTCCACGCCGAGGCGGTCGGCGAGCGTAGCCACGTCGCCCGACTCGACCACGGTCCAGAACCCGTCGTCGTCACGGTCTGAGCGGGGCCGGGCCCCCTTCTCGGGCCAGAACCGCTCCCTCTGGAAGGCGTAGGTCGGCAGCTCGGCCGGTCGGACGCCCGTGAACAGCGGCGACCAGTCGACCGGGACGCCGTTGACGTGCAGGGTCGCGAGTGCCGTCAGCGCGGTGGTCGCCTCGTCGCGGTCGCGGCGCAGCAGCGGCGCGGTGACGGCGTCGGGCTGCTGGACGAGCGCGGACAGGACCGCGTC
>NZ_JBHXKE010000353.1:0-6997 GCF_042722765.1 Kitasatospora sp. NPDC058406 | reverse complement strand
TTGTTTATACTCCCCCCCCCCGGGCCGGGCGGGGCCGGACCCCCCCCGGCCCGCCCCCCCCCAGCCGGGGCGGGCCGGCACCCCCGCACCGCCGACTGCTCAGCTCCACAGCTCCACAGCTCCGCACCTGGACCCGACCGTGACCGTCACCTGGTACGACCACGAGCCGGCGGCCGGGGATCCGCTGCCCGGTTCCCCGGCCGTCTTCCCCCCTCCGACGGGCCGCCGGGACCGCCGCCGCCCCGTGTTCCCGGACTTCCCCGGCCGCTGCCGCCGCCCGGGCGCGTCGCCCGCGGGGGCTATCGTGCACAGGTGAACGAGGCGGTCCGGGCCCCGGACAGGGCGCGTGAGGGGAGTTCCAGGTGATCGGACGGGCGCTGAACGGGCGTTACGAACTCGTCGAGATGCTCGGCGTCGGCGGCATGGCCACCGTCTGGCGCGGGGTGGACCACGTGCTGGGCCGCCAGGTGGCGGTCAAGGTCCTCAACGGGGGCCTCGCCGACGACCCGCGGTTCGCCGAGCGGTTCGGCCGCGAGGCGCAGCACGCCGCCATGCTGGTCCACCCGAGGATCGTCATGGTCTTCGACTCGGGGGTCGACCAGGGCTCGCCGTACATCGTGATGGAGCTCGTCCAGGGCTGCTCGCTGGCCGCACTGCTGGCCCAGCGGCCCGGGCTGCCGGTCGAGCAGGCGGTCGGGATCGCGGCCGCGGTCTGCGAGGGCCTGGCCGTCGCGCACGGCGCCGGCCTGGTGCACCGGGACATCAAGCCCGGCAACATCATGATCACGGACGACGGCGGGGTGAAGGTCGTCGACTTCGGGATCGCCCGGGCCGGCTCCTCCCACAACCTCACCCAGGCCGCCTCCGTGCTCGGCACCGCCGCCTACCTCTCGCCCGAGCAGGCCACCGCCAGTCCCCTCGACGGCCGTACCGACCTGTACGCGATCGGCTGCGTCCTGACCGAAATGCTCACCGGTGCCCCGCCGTTCGTCGCCGAGACGCCGGTGGCGATCGCCTACAAGCACGTCGGTGAACTGCCGCTGCCGCCCTCGGCCCGGCGGCCGGGCCTGCCGCCCGCGCTGGACGCCGCCGTGCTGCGGCTGCTCGCCAAGAACCCGGCCGACCGGCCGGCCGACGCGGCCTCCGCGCGCGCCGAACTGCTCTCCTGCATACCGGGGCTGATGGTCGCCGACCCGACCACGGAACTCCTCGCGGCGGTGCCCGTGCCGCAGGCCTACCCGGTCGCGGACCAGCAGCACACCGCGTTCCTTCCGCCGCAGCCCCCGGCGCCCCGGCCGCCTGCCGCGACCTCGGTCATGGCGCCCGTACCGGCCCCGCGGTCGGTGCCCGAGCCCGTCCAGGAGGACCGGCGCAAGCCGCTGATCTTCGGTGCCCTCGGCCTGGTGGGGATCGCCGGCGCCGCGATGATCGCGCTCACGGCCTTCGACGACCCGGGAGCCCCGGCCGCGGGTGCCAGACCCGGCGTCAGCGCCAGCGCGACGGCGACCACGCCGACGCCGACCGCGCCCACCCAGACGCCGACCGCGACCCCGACCCCGTCGTCGACACCCACCAGCACGCCCACCAGTGCCCGCCCCACCACGCCGGCGCCGCACAACCCGGCTCCACTGGTCCAGATCAACGCCCTGCGCCAGAGCATCGCCCAGACCCAGGTGGAGAAGGACCGCAGCCGTCAGGTCGACCTGCTCCGGACGCTGGACGACGCCACCGCCCGGCTCAACGAGGGGCAGACCGACAGCGCCGTCCGCGAGTTGAAGGGCGCCCAGAAGACCGTCCGCGACCTCGCCCGGAAGCACGCCATCGACGGTCAGACCTACCAGAACTGGAACTCCCGGCTCTCCTCCCTGATCACCTCCCTCAACGCCACCGCCGACGACGAGGAGGACTAGCAGGCCGGGACCTCGCCCCGAAGTCCCGCAGGAGCCGCCTCGACGCCACGAGGGGGCGCCGGGCCACACGGGCCGACACGGGGTGGTCGGCAGGGCCCGGGTGCGTGGTGATCGTCCGATGACGATTCGGGGAGCGGGCGTCGGCAGGCCGCGACGGGTGGGCGGGGGCGGAGCGCACCCCGCCGTCATGCCGCGGTCGACTCCACGATGACGAGCGTCCCCAGGCTCCCCTCCCGGACCGTGTGGCGTGCGCCGGCCGGCACGACGCACAGCTCGCCCGGCCGCACGGACAGGTCGGCGCCATCGACGGTCAGTTCCAACCGGCCGTCGAGGACCAGCAGCACCTCGGCGACATCGTGCACCTCCTCCGCCACCCCCGTCCCGTCCATCCGCAGGACCTTGACGCGGGCGGTCCCCACGTCGCCCAGCGCGCGCGAACTCCAGGCCTGCGGCAGTGTGGACGCCGTGCGGAACAGGTCGACCGGGTTCATGGCATGCCTCTCTCCGGTGGAGGCTCTCGCCTCGGGTCGGTGGATGTCTCGACGCTAGCCGGATCCGGCCCCCGATCGGTCGACCGTTTGGCAAAATCGCCCGCATGCTGAAGATCGGTTCGGTGGTGCTCGGAGTGGCGGACGTACGGCGGGCGGCGGCGTTCTGGGGCGAGGCCCTGGGGTACGCGCCGCGGGGCGGCGAGGAGGTCGGGGACCGCTGGGTGGTCCTGGTCGCGCCCGGCGGGACGGGTGTCCAGGTGGCGCTCGGGCGCAGCGAGTCGGCCGTCCAGGAGCACCCCCGGGTCCACCTCGACCTGTACGCCGACGACGCGGCGGACCAGGCGGCCGAGGTCGAGCGGCTGGTGGGGCTCGGCGCGCAGCGGGTGGACTGGGACCTCTACCCGGAGGACCCGGATTTCGTGGTCCTGGCGGACCCGGACGGCAACAGGTTCTGCGTCATCGACACGAGCCGTTGAGCCCAGGCCGCCGCTGAGCCCCGGGTCGGCGGTGAGCCCCCGGGCCTGGGTGGCCGCGGCGGTGTCAGCCCGGGCCGTGCCGCCGCACGCGCTGTTCGACGCCGCTGCGGATGTGCCTGCTCAGCACTCCGGCGGCCGCGGCCAGGAAGACGAAGTTGTAGACGATCTGCATGATCACCACCAGACGCGGCCCCTGCCCCTCCGCGGTGATGTCCCCGTACCCGACCGTCGCCATGGTGACGATCGTGAAGTAGAGCGCGTCGAGCCGGGTGTTCAGGCCGTCGAACTCGCCGGCATGGGCGGCGAGGACGTAGTAGCTGCCGGCGAAGACGGTCAGCGCGAGGCAGATCAGGAACACCAGCCAGACGCCCGGGTGGTGGCCGGTGCCGCGCAGCATGTCGGCGATCCTGGCGAGCAGGAGGGCGGAGAGCAGGACGAGGGCGGCTGCGAAGACCAACCAGCTGAGCACCGGCCGGTCGTCGCCGAGGGTGCGCAGCGGCAGGGTGAAGTAGCCGATCATCAGCAGGGTGAACGAGCCCAGCAGCAGGCCCCAGGCCCGTCGGTCGACGCGGTCCCCGGGCGGCTGCACGGGCGGCTGCCGTGGGGTCGGTTGCGACGGTGGCTGCGGTGGAGACTGGTCGGCGGACATCCCCGCCAGCGTGCGGCACGCCGACCGGTGCCCGCCCGCCGGGCTGCTCCGTCCGAGGGGCGGGGGGCGTGGCGCGAGGGGCGTGGGGCGTGGTCCGGGTCAGCCCGCCAGCCCCTGCCGGATCGCCAGTACCGCCAGCCGGACCCGGTTCGGGCTGCCGGTCTTGGCCATCAGGTTGGAGACGTGCGTCTTCACCGTGGTCACTCCGAGGTGCATCCGCTCGGCGATCTCGATGTTCGACAGCCCGCCCGCGATGTGCCGCAGCACCTCGTGCTCGCGCCCGGTGAACCGGGCCACCGGCTGCCGCCGGCCGTCCTCGCCGGTCCAGTCCGTGGCGGCCCGGGCCACCACCCGGCGCAGCACCTCGGGGCTGTACGGGCTCTCCCCGACCGCCGCCCGCCGCACCGCGTCCAGGACGGCGGCCGGTTCGACGTCCTTGGCGAGGAACCCGCAGGCGCCCGCGGCGAGCGCCGGGTAGAGGCGGTCGTCGTCGTCGAAGGTGGTGAGGACGACGACCCGGGTGGCGGGGAGCAGGCGATGGAGTTCGCGGGTGGCCGTGATGCCGTCGGTGCCGGGCATGTGCAGGTCCATCAGCACGACGTCCGGCCGGAGCCGCAGGGCCAGGTCGACGGCGTGGGCGCCGTCGGCGGCCTCACCGGTCACGGTCAGGTCGGGGGCGGACTCGCAGAGCATCCGGACACCGGCCCGGACGAGCTGCTGGTCGTCGACGATCAGGACGCCGATGGTCGCGGGGCCGCCGACGGCCGTGGGGCCGGGGCGCGCGGGATCGGCGGTCGCGGCGCCGGTGGCCGCGGGGCGGCCGTTCGGGATGCCGGTCATGCGGCTCCTCCGCGGACCCGGGGCGGTGCCGCCGGGGTCGGTACGGGTGACGGCGTCGGTACGGGTGACGGCGCCGGTACGGGTGACGGTGCCGGTGGAGACCCGGCTCCCTCCGGGAACGGCCAGGAGGCGGCCAGCCGCCATCCGCCCGGCACCGGTCCGGTCTCGATCGTCCCGCCGACCAGCGCCACCCGCTCGCGCATGCCGAGCAGCCCGTGCCCGCCGTTCATGTCCGTCCGCCCCTTCTCCGCCGTGTCGTCCGGTAGTTCGTTCTCCAGCTCCAGCCGCACCCGGGCGCCCTCCGTGGTGGCCCGCAACCGTACCCGGGTGGCGGGCCCGGCGTGTTTGGCGACGTTGGCCAGGCCCTCCTGCACCAGCCGCAGCACCGTCAGGCCGCCGAGCGCGTCCAGCTCCGCGAGCCGCCCGCCGATGTCCGCGTCGATCCGCAGGCCGGCCTGCCGGGACCGTTCGACCACGCCGTGCACGGTGGCCGGCAGGTTGGCGGTGTCGGCGAGAAGGGGGGCCAGCTGTCCGGCGTCGGGCTCGCGCAACGCGGTGAGCAGCCGCCGCAGGTCGGTCAGCGCGGTGGTGGCGGAGGCGTGCACGTCGTCCAGGACGGCGGTCATCCGGGGGTCGGCGGACGGCAGGACGTGCCGGGCGATCCCGACCCGCAGCACCGTCGAGGCCAGGTGGTGGGCCACCATGTCGTGCAACTCGCGCGCGATGGCGGCGCGTTCGCCCATCCGGGCGCCCCATTCGGCGAGGTCCCGGTTCCGTTCGGCCTCGCGGGCCCGCGCCTGGGCCGCCCGGGTGGCCTGCTGGGCCGAGCGGATGTAGCCGGCCAGCAGGACCGGCACGCCGCCGACCACCGCCGCCCGGTAGCACGCGCCCACCACGCCGCCGGGCAGCCCCGTACAGGCGTGCGCCAGCTGCACGGCGAGGAGGACGCCGACCGCCCACCCGACCCGGGGGCCCCATTGGCGGACGGCCAGCTCGAAGAACGCCGCCGCGGCGCCGACCTTGACCTCGATCTGGACGGGGTGCGCCACCAGCGGCGCCATCAGCGCGCACTGACCGAGCGCCACGGCGAACGGCCACCGCCCGCCGACCGTGGCCAGCACCAGCGCGCCCACGCCCACCGCCCGGTCGACGGCGTCCAGCAGGCCCGGGCCGCCCGCCCCGCCCGCCAGCAGCAGATAGCCGAGCCCGGACACCACGAGCGCGGGCCGCAGCAGCCGGAGTCCGATCCCTCGCGTTCCCCACACGGTGTCGAGCGTAGGACGGTGGGCGGCCGGGGTGATCGTCCCTCAGGCCGATCCCGGGCCTCCTCCTTCAGGCCGGGTGTCCCGCGCCGCCGCCCGGTTCGTCCAGGAACTCCAGGACCGCGAGCACCGCCAGTAGCGCGAGCGCCAGACAGAGGGTCACCAGGGCGGTCGGGTAGCTCCAGAACAGGAACGCCAGCGCCGCACCGGCCACCGCCACCCAGCCGAGCCACGTCTTCCAGCGGTGCACGAACCGGCCGACCGGCCCGAACCGGAGCCCGGCCCGCTCCGCGCTGTGCCGGACGGCGGCCAGCCCGGACGCCCACATGCCCCGCACCGTCCTGGCCCAGCGCCCGGGGCCGCTGAGCCAGGCACCCAGGGCGACCAGCAGACCGAGCGCGATCACCACCCGGACGGCCGACCGCAGGTACCGCACCAGCGCGTCGTAGACCGCCGAGGCCGCCGCCTGGTCGACACCGGCCGGCAGTTTGTCGAGGTAGACGGCCCGGAAGACGGAGAGCCCGATGCCCAGGACCAGTGCGCCGCCGGCGATGCCCAGGGCGACGGTGACGGCGGCCCTGCGCCGTCGGACGGCCAGCAGGACACCGGCGACCGCGCAGGCCACCGTCAGCACTGGCAGCCAGAAACCGGCCAGGTCCAGCAGCCGGAAGGCGGTCCGGACCTTGGGGATGGCGTCCGACTGGACCAGGGTGTACTCGGTGTGCACCTCGGGGATCTTCGAGGCGACCGACAGACCGCTGTCGATCAGTCGGGTCTTCGCCCGGTCGATCAGCGGCGCGAGGTCCAGCACCACGGTGTCGTCCTTGATCGCGACGGCCCCGCCGCCGTGCCCGGTCAGCATCTTCTCGACGGCCGCGTGCGCGTTGCGGTTGATCTCCGTCCAGACGGTGGCGAAGGCGTCGCTCCCGACCAGCTGCTCGACGCGGTCGTGCACGAATCCGGTGAGTCCGCTGGTGAGCGCCTGGCTGACGGGGCCGAGCAGTGCGCTCAGACGGGGCCGGTCGTCGGGCGCGACCGACTCCAGCAGCGACTCGACCGGGATGTGCTTCATGATCTCGGTGGTCACCCGGTCGGTGACGGCCGCCTGGATCGCCGGGTCCCGGGCGAGCGGCGCCATCGTGGCGACGTACCGGTCGGTGTCGGTGATCTGGGACTTGGTCCAGGCGGCGGCCACGCTCAGCGGCGTCAGCACGCAGGCCAGCAGGACGAGGAGGACGGCGAAGGACGACCGGACGCGGTGGTGCCGCTGGGTGGCCTGCGCCTTCAGGCGGGCCGTCAGCCGGGCGTCGTGGTCCTCGACGGCGCTGAGGCGGGCGCGCAGCTCGGCGACCTCGTCGGAGTGCCGGTC
>NZ_JBHXKE010000352.1:0-6997 GCF_042722765.1 Kitasatospora sp. NPDC058406 | reverse complement strand
CTCGTCGCCACCACCTACCGCTCCGGCCTCATGCTCCCCGGCGGCAGCGCCGAAGCCGACGAACTCCCCCACCTCGCCGCCCGCCGCCACACCGAAACCGAAACCGGCCTCGTCCTCCCCCTGCGCTCCGTCCTCGCCACCGACTACGTCGACGCCCGACACCTCCCCGAAGCCGTCAACTTCGTCTACTGGGGCGGCCGACTCACCCCCGCCCAGGAATCCACCGTCGCCCGCCACCGCCCGCCCCACACCATCACCGCCGTCCACTGGCTCCACCGCGCCCAACTCACCGACGCCATGACCCCCGACCAACACCACCGCACCACCCAGGCCCTCGACGCCCTCGCCCGAGGCGCCCACCTCCCCTTCCTCCTCCGCGGCATCCCCGCCGAGTAGCCCGCGCCACCGGCGGGCGACCCACCCGGACACCCGGCTACCGGCGGGCGGTCGGCCCGGGCGAGTCTGCGGAGGGCGACCGCCTCAGCCGCACAGGGCCGCCGTCTGCACCTGCGCCGCACCCGGGCCCAGCGGGACGGGCACCTCGTCCTTCAAGTCCGCGCCGAGGTCGTAGACGTTGAGGGCGAGGACCAACTGCCGCTCACCGTCGACGGTGCTGAACGACAGGCTCATGAAGCCGGGGCCGCCGCCGTCGGTCGCCCAGGTGCTGACCTGTTTGGCGTCCGGACCCGTGCCGCAGGTCACCTCCCTGCGCTGCACGCCCAGTCCGTACGCCGGCCCGCCCGTGAACTTCACCGTGGTCAACAGCTCACGCTGCTGGGCCGGGCGCAGCAGCTTGCCGCCGAACAGGGCCCGGTGGAACCGGGCCAGGTCGTCGACGGTGGAGATCATGGCGCCGGCGGTCCAGTCGTACGACGGGCTGAACCGGGTCACGTCGCGGCCCGCGAGGTCGTACCCGTGCAGGTGGGGGCCGCGGATGTCCGGGTCGGTCACGGGGAAGGAGGTGTTCCTGAGGCCGAGCGGGACGAGGATCCGCCGGTGGATCTCGGAGGGCGCGCTGTGGTGCGTGACCGCCTCGATCACCAGCCCGGCGAGCAGGTAGTTGGTGTTGGAGTACGCCCAGCCGCTCCCGGGCGGCGTGAACGACGGCGCGTGCCGGACTGCGCGGGCGATCACCTCCCGCGGGGTGTAGACGTAGCCCCACTCGTGGCGCTCCAGGTAGGGGGCGAAGAACTCCGGCTCGTCGGTGGGGTCGTAGATGCCCGAGGTGTGGTTGAGCAGCTGCCGGACGGTGATGGCGTTGCCGTCGTTGCCGTTCCCGCCGACCACGCCGGGCAGCCACTTCTCCACGCTGTCGTCGAGCGAGAGCCGCCTCTCGCCCTCCAGTTGCAGGAGCACCGTCGAGACGAACGACTTGGTGTTGCTGGCGATCCGGAACCGCTGGTCCGGTCGGGCCCGCTCGCCGGTCACCGTGTCGGCGAGCCCGGCCGCCGTCCGTGACTCCCGCTCCCCCTGCCTGGCGTACGCGACGGCGGCCGGGAATCCGTCCGCGACCGTCTGTTCGACGGCCGCCCTGAGACCGGCGGGGGGCGCGGCCGACGCCCGTTCCCCCGCAGCGGCGGCAGTCGGGAAGAACCCCGAGACCGCCATCGCGCACGTCCCCGCCAACAGTGCTGCGGCCCCCGCACGTGCCTTCACCGATCACTCCCTTGTCGCTGTCGCCCTGGGTCGTTCGCGCTCCAGCCTGCCGCGCGGCCGCACCGCCGCCCATCCTGCTGACGCCATGATCGACACGGGGGCTGCCCCCACCCCCTGCGGGACGCGAAGGCCAGCTCCCGCTTCACCCGGAAGGTGGCGCTCACCGGCAAGAACGGTGCCGTGGACCTGCCGTTCTCCGATCCCGGGGAGGGCAGTGCCCAAGATCGGAAGCGGGACGGCCGCCGGAGGCGAGAGCCTGCTCACCGCCACCTCCGAGTACAGCGACGACGCCTTCGGCGCGAGTCGCCTCGACGGCGACGGCGTGCTCCCTCAGAACAGCGCGGCCAGCTCCGTCCGCGCGGCGATCCCCAGCTTCGGGTAGGCCTTGTAGAGGTGGTGTCCCACGGTCCGGGGGCTCAGGAACAGCTGCGCCGCGATGTCCCGGTTGGTCAGCCCCGCGGCGGCCAGCCGGGCGATCTGCAGCTCCTGCGGGGTGAGCACGGTGAGCACGCCCGGCGGCGCCCCGGCCGCCGCCGGGGCCGCCCCGCCGGTGGCGGTCAGCTCACCGCGGGCCCGGTCCGCCCACGGCCCGGCACCGAGCCGTTCGAAGGTCTCCAGCGCCACGCCCAGGTGCGGCCTGGCATCCGTTCGGCGCCGTTCCCGGCGCAGCCACTCCCCGTACAGCAGGGCCGTCCTGGCCTGCTCGAACGGCCGGTCGGTCCCCTCGTGCAGCGCGAGCGCGGCCAGGTACGCGGACTCGGCCGACTGGTGCGGCCCGAGCAGCGCCCGGCAGCGCAGCCGGAGCGCCTCCGCCCAGGGCGTCCCCGCCGCCCCCGCCCAGCGGGCGAACCGTTCGTACGGCTCGGCCGCCCGCTCCGGGGCCCCCAGCCGCACGACGGCCTCGACCAGGTCGGGCACCGCCCGGGTGGCGCTGACGTGATGCCGGTACGGCCCGGTGGTGAGCGTGTGCAGCCGGTCGGCGGCGGCCCCCGCCCGCCCCCTCCCGAGGTCCAGCAGGGCGATCCCCCACTGCGCCCAGGGCGCGCCGGCGGCGGGCGCCGGAGAACCGGAGTCGAGCGCTTCGTCGGCCAGCTCCGTGCACCGCTCGTCCGCGCCGCCGAGCGCGGCGACACAGGACAGCAGGGCCGCCAGCTGGCTGGTCCACTGGCGCTGTCCGGTGTCGCGGGCCAGGGTGAGCGCCTCGGTGGCAGTGACCTCGGCATCGCGGTGGCGGCCGTGGAACAGCTCCGCCTCGGCGAGGAAGAACTGGAGCGTGGGCAGGACCCCGACGGTTCCCTTGGCCCGGGCCTCCGCCACCAGCTCGGCGGCCAGTTCGAGGGTCTCGGCGTCCCGGCCGAGGATCAGGGTCGCGCCGCACAGCTGGACCAGGTCGCTCGGGCTCTCCGCACCGGCCTTGCGGGCGGCCTCGACGGTCTCTCGGAGCACCGGCACCGGATCCGCCGGGCGGTCCAGAACGGGCAGGACGGCGGCGGGCAGGTGGCGGGCCAGCGGCGCGAGCGGCTCCTCCGGCGCGAGCGGCAGCGCCGCCAGCCGGTCGAGCACCGTGGCGACCGCCTCCTCGCCCACGTACCAGGCGGGATGGAACGCCTGGAGCAGCATCCGTGCGGCGTGGGCCGGCTCGATGTCGGTGGCCGCGGCGTCGAGCAGCAGCCGGTAGGCGGCCGGGTAGGACCCGCGCCAGAAGTGTGCGACCGCCCGGACCTGGTCCAGCAGAGCGTGTGCGAAGACGCTGTCGGTCCGCGCCCGGGCCCGGTCGGCCAGTTCCTCGGCCTGCGCCAACTTGCCTTCCTCGGTGGCCGCTTCGGCGGCCAGCACGAGCCGCCGGGTGGCTCCGTCGCGGTCCGGGGTGAGCCGGGCCGCGCGCTCGTACGCGGCGGCGGCGCCACCGTGGGCACCCCGGGACTCGGCCCGGACGGCGGCCCGTTCCAGCGCGTCCGCGAGATCGGCGTCGGGACCGGTGGCGGCGAGTACCAGGTGCCAGGTGCGGCGGTCGCCGTCCTCCAGCGCCTCGCCGATCATCCGATGGGCCGTCAGGCGCTGTTGCAGGGGTGCACGTTGGAGGACGGCGGCACGCAGGAGCGGATGCCGGAAGGAGAGCCGGCGGTCGGCGCCGACCGTGACCAGTCCGGCCTGCTCGGCGGGCGCCATCGTGTCGGCGCCGGCCCCGAGGGCGGCGGCGGCCGACAGGACGACGTCGAGGTCGCCGTTCTCCTCCGCGGCGGCGACCAGCAGCAGCGTCTGGGTGGCCGGCGGCAGCCCGGTGACCTGGCCGTGGAAGGCGATCTGCAGCCGACTGGTGAGCGCCAGCCCTCCGGCGTCCGACTCGGCTTCGGTGAAGGGGAGTTCGACGAGGGCGAGCGGGTTCCCGGCGGCCTCGGCGAGCAACCGGCGGCGGACCGGATCGGTGATCCCTCCGGCGGCCCGGGCGTCCAGCAGCCGTTCGGCGTCCGGCCCGGCGAGGCCGGCCAGGCGCAGTTCGGGGAGCCCGGCGAGCGGCAGGGCGTCCGCGCCGCCTGCGGTCGGGAGCGTGTCCCGGGCTGCGAGCAGCAGGGCGACGCCCTCCGCCTGGAGACGGCGGGCGGCGAGCAGCAGCGCGTCCAGCGAGGCGCGGTCCAGCCACTGCACGTCGTCGACGACGCACAACAGAGGCTTGTCGGAGGCGAGTTCGGCGAGCAGTCCGAGGGTCGCCAGTCCGGTGAGCAGCCGGTCGGTGGGCGCACCGCCGCCTTCCCCCAGTCCGAACGCACCCTCCAGGGAGCGTCGTTGCGGAGCGGGAAGGGCGTCCAGCCGGCCCAGCCCCGGCCCGAGCAGCAGGCTCAGTCCGGCGAAGGGGAGTTCGGCCTCGTACTCGACCCCGGTCGCGCGGACCACCCGGAACGCCCGGCCCGCCGTCGCGACCGCGTACTCCAGCAACACGGTCTTGCCGATGCCCGGTTCACCACGGAGCACCAGCACCCCGCTGCGGCCGTCCCCCGCCCCGTCGAGCAGCGCGTCGACCGCGGCCTGCTCCCGTTCCCGCCCGTACAGCGTCCCCATGCCCCCGACCCTACTGGCGCGGCCTACGTAGGCCCCTACCTATCCGTGACGGATTCGCCCGCCGTCCGCCGTCCGTACCTTCGTGATCAGCGGGAACGACCCGCCCCACCGGGGCCGATCGGCCCACCGGACAAGGGAGAAGAACCATGAACGCCATCCAGCCGACCGACCTCCAGCAGCTCGCCGAGCGTTACCTCGCCGTCTGGAACGAGACCGACCCGACCGCCCGCAGGAAGCTGATCGACGAGGTGTGGGCCGAGGACTGCCGGTACACCGACCCGCTGGCCGCGGTCACCGGCCGCGAGGGCGTCGACGCGCTGATCGGCGCCGCCCAGGGGCAGTTCCCCGGCCTGGTGTTCACCCTCGGCCCGGTCGACGCGCACCACGACATCGCCCGGTTCACCTGGAACCTGGGGCCGGCCGGCGCGGAGCCGCTGGTGATCGGCTTCGACGTGCTGGTGGCCGACCCGGAGGGCCGGATCGCCTCCGTGCACGGCTTCCTGGACCGCGTCCCGGGCGCCTGAGCCGCCGTCGTGCCGCCTGCGGGGGCGGCCACACACCCGGTCCGCCCCCGCCACCGCCCCGCCGTCGGCGACCGCTCCTCCCGCGAGCCCCACCTCCACCGCCCCCACCTCCACCGCCCCCGCCAGCGCCTCCCCCCTCCGACGACGCCCCCTCCCGCCCCTGAGGAGCACCTGCCGTGAGCACCGTCCTTCGCACCGCCCCCCGCCCCCGCCCGGGCGGCCCGGACAGCCCGGCCGACGGCGCGGCCCCCGCGCCCCGGGGCCTGCTGCCCGTCGTCCTCACCGCCACCTTCATGACCGCCCTCGACGTCTTCGTGGTCAACGTCGCCATACCCTCCGTCCAGGCCGATCTGAGAGCCGGACCCGCTGCCGTCCAGTGGGTGGTGGCCGGCTTCGGCCTGGCCCTCGCCGCCGGCCTGATCACCGCCGGGCGGCTCGGCGACCGCTACGGGCGCCGCCGGGTGTTCGGCCTCGGCCTGGCCCTGTTCACCCTCGCCTCCGTGGCCTGCGGCCTCGCCCCGACGGCGGGTGCCCTGGTCGGCGCCCGGGTCGCGCAGGGACTGTCGGCGGCGCTGATGGGCCCGCAGGTGCTGGCGATCCTGCGCACCGCGTTCAGCGGGGCCGCCCAGGCCCGGGCGTTCGCGATGTACGGGCTGACCATGGGGCTCGGCGCGGTGTTCGGGCAGCTGATCGGCGGGGTGCTGATCCGCGCCGACCTGTTCGGCCTGGACTGGCGCAGCTGCTTCCTGATCAACCTGCCGGTCGGCCTGGCCGCCCTGGCCCTGGTCCGCCGCTGCCTGCCGGAGTCGCGTGCCCCGCAGCGGCCCGGGCTGGACCCGGTGGGCGTGCTGCTGGTCACGACCGGGCTGACCGGCCTGGTGCTGCCGCTGATCCAGGGCCGCGAGGCGGGCTGGCCGCTCTGGACGTGGCTCTGCCTGGCCGGCTCGGCCGCCGTGCTCGCCGTCTTCGGGGTCCACCAGCACCGGACGGGCCGGTCCGGCTCGCCGCTGGTCGACACCCGGCTCTTCCGCACCCGCGCCTTCACCGCCGGGCTGCTCGCCCAACTGGCCTTCTGGCTCGGCCAGGCGTCCTTCTTCCTCGTGCTCGCCCTCTACCTGCAGCCGGGCCGCGGTCTGGACGCGCTCGGGGCCGGCCTGGTGTTCACCGCGATCGGTGCCGGCTACCTGCTCACCTCGACCACCGTGCACCGTTTCGTGGCCCGGCTCGGCCGGCAGGCGATCGCACTGGGCGGGCTGCTGATGGCCGCCGGACTGGGACTGCTCGGCCTCGCCGTGTACGCGGCCGGGGACACCGGCAGCGTCTGGTGGCTTGCGCCCGGACTGTTCGTGGACGGCCTCGGGATGGGTCTGGTGATCGCCCCGGTGACCTCGACGGTGCTGGCCTGCGTCGAGCCGCGGCTGGCCGGTTCGGCGGCGGGTGTGGTGGCCACCGTCCAGCAGGTGGCCGGGGCGCTCGGCATCGCGCTGATCGGCATCCTCTACTACGGGGCGGCGGACCCGGCCACCGCGTTCGGCGTCAGCGTCGGCGCGCTGGCGGTGCTGGAGCTGCTGCTGGTGGGCCTGGTGCAGCTGCTGCCCCGCCGAACGGCCTGAGCGGACAGCGCGGCCGGGGCCCGGGGCGGGAACCCGATCGGGAAACGGAACACGAACAGGTACGGAAGCGGAAGCGAGGACGTGGCGGAGGAGGGACGGGCGGGCGCGGGGGCGGGAAGGGTCCGCTCCCGGGCCCGCCCCCCGTGC
>NZ_JBHXKE010000351.1:0-7045 GCF_042722765.1 Kitasatospora sp. NPDC058406 | reverse complement strand
GGACGCGTTTTTTTTTTTACTTCCCCGCCCCCCCCGGTGACCCTCCCGCCGCCCCCCCCCCCCCCTTGCGACCCTCACCCCCCCCCCGCCCGGGGTTCCGACAGCCGCCCGGCCTGCCCCGGGCCGGGCGCAGGCCGGAGCCTCCCGCTCCCCTCGTGCCGCCGGCCTCGGTCGGTGCCGGAGGTGGAACCTGGAGGCCGCGCCGGCCACGGAAGACAGCGGGGCACGACAGCGAGCTCCTCGGTCACCCCCCGGCTTGCTCGGTGGGCTGCCCGGACCGACGGGACTGCCCGTCACCACCTCGCCGAGAGTGCCCGCCGGTGGTGGGAGGATCTCGACTCCGGTACCCGGATGTTCACTTGGTGGTCCGGCTCCGAAGGAGCACGACAAGCCGCGTGCGCGGAGCTGAAGGTCTGGCTGACCGCTCGGGCTCCCTCCGTTGGACGCTAGATGATATGACCAGCCCCGGGGGCAGGCCGTAATTCGCTTGCCCCGGCGGTGGATAGGCGCTGCACTGTGGCCGGGCACCACGGCTCGTGGTGCCCGGCATCCCGGGGAGGCGGCGGCAGCGATGGAGATTCGTTCCACGAGCGACGAGGACCTTGACGTCTTCGTCGACACGGTCCATGCCGCGTTCGGACGCTTCCCGGAGACCCCGGTCGAGGGCGGCGGGCTCTGGTGGTCGGCGATCGACATGGACCGCTGCCTGCTCGCCCTGGCGAAGGACGGGCGGCCCGTCGGCACGGCCGCCACGCACGCCTTCGAACTCACCCTGCCCGGTTCGCACCTCGTCCCGGTCGCCGGTGTGACCGCGGTCGGCGTCCTGCCCTCGCACCGGCGCCAGGGCGTGCTCGGCGCGATGATGCGGCATCAGCTCGCCGGGTTGCGGGCAGGCGGGGAGATCCTCTCGGTCCTGCTGGCCTCCGAGGCCCCGATCTACGGCCGGTTCGGCTACGGGCCGGCCACCTACACGCAGCGGCTGACGGTGCCGCGCCACCGGGCCGCCCTCGCGCTCCCCCGGGTGCACGGACGGGCCGACGCGCCGGCGAACACCTCGGGTACCACCTCGGGTACCGCCTCGGACACCGGCACGGTCGAGCTCCTGCGGCGCGCCGAGTGCGGCGGGATCCTGGAGGAGGTCTACGACCGGTACCGCCGCGCCCAGCCCGGCGCACTGTCCCGGCCGCACCGCTGGTGGGCCCTGCGCGCGGGCCAGCCCCCGGTCTCGGCGGCGCCGCGCCACGTCGCCGTCCACCGGAACGCCGACGGCGTCGCGGACGGGTACGCCAGCTACGCGCTCGGCGAGCCCGACACCTTGACGGTCGACGAGACCGTCGCCACCGATGACGCCGCCTACACGGCCCTGGCCCGGTTCGTGCTCGGGCACGACCTCGTCACCCAGGTCGTGTTCAAGCACTTCCCTCCCGAGCACCCGCTGCGCTGGCAGCTTGCCGACTTCCGCGCCGGCCAGGTGAGCGGCGACACCGACTGGCTCTGGGTGCGGCTGCTGGACGTCCCGCGTGCGCTGGCCGCGCGCGGCTGGTTCGCGGACGGCGAGCTCGTCCTCGACGTCCACGACCCGTTCCTCGGCGAGCACGGCCGCTACCTGCTGACCGCCCGGGACGGCAGGGCCGTCTGCGTCCCGACGGACCGGGAGCCCGACCTGTCCCTGGACGTGCGCGACCTGGGCTCGGTCTACCTCGGCGGCACCGCCCCGAGTACGCTCGTGCGGGCCGGACACGTCCGGGCCCACCGCCCGGACGCGGCTGCCCGTGCCGACGCCCTCTTCCGCGCCGAACGCTCACCGCACTGCCTGCACTGGTTCTGACCGCGCTCGCCACCCCGCGCGTGACAGCACCGCGCATGGCCGGCGCGCGGCGGTCCGGCGTCAGGCGCTGTCCGGCGCCGGCCGGGGGCCACCCTCGACGCCGTGATCCTCTATGAACTCCTTGAAGCGACGCAGGTCTCCCCGCACCTGCCGGTCGAGCACACCCAGCTTGTCGGCGGCCTTCTCGGCCAGCCCGTTGGGCTGGAAGACCATGACCATCCTCACCCGCGTCCGGCTCGTGTCGAGCGACTCGAAGTCGACCGTGCCGGAGTGCTTCACGGTTTCGCCGGTGGTACGCCAGGCGACCCGCTCGTCCGGTGCCCGCTCGACGATCTCGGTCTCGAACTCCCGGAGCAGTCCGGCGATCCTCACCCGCCAGTAGGCACGGCGGTCGTCCAGCTGCCTGACCTCCTCCACACCCTCCATGAACTGCGGGAAGTCCTCGAACGACGCCCACTGCTCATAGACGACGCGGACCGGCACGTCCACGTCGATCGACTCCTCCACCCTGCTCATCGCCACACCTCCACACCGCCCCGCCCGGCCGGCCCGCACACGACCGCCGGACGAGGAATCCGCTGACGGCACCACTGTCCATCCTGTCCCTCCGCCGAGCGGCGGCAACCCGCCGACCCGCGGGCGAACCGGCCCCGATGCCACGGACGGACCGGGGCCGCGGGGCCGTCACCGGTCAGGGCAGGACGTCATAGGTGCAGACGGCGGAGAAGTCGAGCACGGATCCCGGCGTCGCGTGCGCCCCGAGCGGCGAGACGATCCGGTCGTCGATCCGCTCGCCCTGGAACCTGTTCGCCGGGAAGCTCATGTCCGGGGAATAGATCCGGCCGTACCGCTTCATCCAGCCCTCCCAGATCCGGTCCACGTTGCAGTGGTGCAGGTAGAACGCGGGGTCGTTGGGGGACGTACCGAACGCCATGTCCCCGCTGATCCACACGTGGACCTGGTTGTGCATGTGGACCGGACGGACGGGATCGCTCGGTATCCAGCCTTCGAGCAGGTTGCGGAAGCCCCGCGAGGACACGTTGAAATCGCGGGTGTCGTAGCGGGCCGCCGGCCCGCTGCCGCTCGGCGGCGCGTAGGCGAGCGTGCTCTTGACCTCGGTGCCGGTCGGCAGGGCGGGCCAGTCCACGGCGAGGAACCGGCTCAGGCCGCGGGGCGGGTCGGCCTGGACGGGCATCCCGCCGGGGTCGCTCTCGATGCGGACGGCGAAGGTCGCCGGATCGGCCGGGTCGAACGCGAACCTCCCGGTGCTGACGGGGTCGCCGTCCCCTCCCAGGTAGTGCTCGGTGAAGACGGTCGCGTCGGTGGGCGAGCCGAGGTCGCCGTCGGCGGCCCAGTCCCAGTAGGGCAGCGCGAAGCCCGGCTTGTCCAGGATCTTCTGGATCTTCGCCTCCAGCAGGCCGAGCATCACCCGGTGCCACGGGAGGAAGATCGGCCCGGCGTGGGCGGCGTTGCGGTCGTCGGGGTTCCCGCCCGGTGGGATCGGGGTCATCATCGTCCAGCAGTGCCAGATCACGAACTGGTCGTAGGTGTGCACGGGGGCGGCCGGCCCCGGGACGCCGAGTTGCTGGGTGGTGAAGCCGCTCTCCTCCTGTTTGAGTGCGAGGACGCCCTCGATGTAGTCGTCCCGCGCGGCGGCGTCGGTGAGGATGTTCCTTCGGACGACGGACATGTCACGGGTCCTTCGGGAAGTGCCTGGGGTACTTGCGGATCAGCGTCCGGACCGTCTCCACCGCCGAGGTGAACTGGTAGGCCGGCAGGCCGTGGCAGGACAGCGAGCCGTCGTCGTGCACGTTGAGCCCGACCGCGAGCGGCCGGCCGTCCACGGTGATCTCGTACGAGGTGACGATCTTGATCTTGTGGCCTTCGAACTCCACCTCGCGGACGGAGGACGCGTGGCCGTGGTGGCCCATGTGGTCGTGCGCGGGCTTGATGCTCGCGAGGTGGTTCCCGAACGTTTCCGGGTCGATGGCGGCGGCCAGGTCCGCCGAGGTGATGGTCGGATCCATGTCAGCATCCCGGGAGGTTGCGGTACGGGCGCGCGACCGGAGTGCGAGCGCCCTCTCCCTCTCACCATCCCGCCGGAACGGGAGCCGCGCAGCTCGGTCGCCCGGCGGCCACGCAGCGTGGCGGCCGGGCCGGGGAACCGGGGCGACGGTGGTGCGACCGGTTGCCGTCCGTGCGCGAGCGGCCCTAGCCTCCGCGACAGGTGCGCGGGGTTCAGCGCGCGGAGCCGAGGTCCCGCTCGGCCTCGGGCCCGTCGAGGAGGAGGGTGGTCTCCTCGATGCGCCGGAAGCGCCCGCACGGGCCGTACTCGCCGAAGAGGTAGACCTCCATACGGACCCGGGTGCCGTCGGTCTTGACGACGTCCACGGTGTGGCGGTCGGCGGTGAGGTTGCCGGCGTGGAACTCCTCGTGGACCTCCAGGGTGCCCGAGGCGACGACCCCGCGCAGGTGGCGGATGTGGTCGACGAAGGCGGCCCGGTCGGCCCAACTGCCGTCGGTGCGCTGGCGGTAGTCGGGGGTGAAGTGGCGGTCGACGGCGGTGTCGAGGTCGAGGCCGGGGGTCAGGAGCAGGTCGGTCAGGGCGGCGGTGATGGTGGTGTGCGAGGCGGTGACGGACATGGCGGTTCCTTCCACGGACCAGGAGTGCGTGCGTGCCGCACGCTTATGGAAGGACTGTACCCCAGAACGCGTGCGCCGCGCACGCTAGGATGGGAGGCGTGAAGGACACCCCCTCCCCCAGGCCTGCCACCACCCCCGACGACACCTCCGACACCCCCGACGCCGCAGCCGTCGCCGGTCTCGGTGACGCCGTCGCGGACGCCCTCGCCACCCTCCTGCGGCGCGGCACCCGCACCACCCTCTACCACCGCCTCACCGAGCACCTCGGCGAAGCGGTGGACGAGGTCACCTACCCCGTCCTCAGCGGCCTCGGCCGCACCGGCCCGCGCAGCGCCGCCGACCTGGCCGTCGAGATCGGCCTCGACCGCTCCGGCGTCAGCCGCCGCGCCACCCGCCTGGAGGCAGCGGGCCTGCTCCGCCGCCAGCCCGACCCCCACGACCAGCGCGCCACCCTGCTCGCCCTCACTCCGGACGGCGAGCGCACCGTCGCCGAAATGCGCCGCCGTCTGGCCGACAGTATCGAAGCCACCCTCGCCACCTGGCCCCCCGCCGAGGCCGGGATCTTCGCGCGCGCCCTGCAACGCTTCACCGAACAGGGCCCGTTCAGCTGACCCGGAGGCACGGACGGGACCGCCCGGCACCCGGACCTCCGCGCGTTCGGGGCTCACCCGGAGCAGGCGTCGACGAGAACGGCCGGCCCTCCCCGGCCGGTCGATGCCCGGCGCGACGCCGACCGGCTGCGCGCGGGGCCGGCCGGAGGAGCAGCGTTCGTTCCCGGCGCGGCCTCAGGTCCGCTCGCGCCGACGGGAACCGGGCCTCGACGGGAACCGGGCCTCGACGGGCTCCGGGAACTCCCCGCAGACCGGCGGACGAGGTGGCCGGAAGCGGTGATCGTCCGACCGACCTCGTCGTCGTGTCGGTACGGTACTGTGCCGTTCGCGTGCGTCGGGATTCCGGCGCGGGGGACCTGTTTGGGGGGCTGATGGAACGTCGTACTGTCCTGCGCGGACTGGTGGGTGTGCCGGTCGGGGCGATGGCGGTGGTCGCCGCTGCGGGGACCGCCAGGGCCGACTTCACCACCACGGTCAATCCGTCGCACACCTGGGGCACCTGGGAGGGCTGGGGCACGTCGTTGGCCTGGTGGGCCAACCAGCTGGGCCCGCAGGAGGACCTGGCCGACGTGCTGTTCAGCCGGAAGACCGTCCAGTTCCACGGTGAGACGGTGCCCGGCCTGGGCATGAACGTGGTCCGCTACAACGCCGGCGCCTCGGGGACGAACAGCATCGGCGGCAGGACGATGAAGCCCGTCCCGGCGCTGGACGGTTTCAAGAAGATCGAGGGCTACCAGCTCGACTGGTTCTCGGACGACCCGCAGTCGGCGAGCTGGAACTGGAACGCGGACGCGAACCAGCGCGACATGATGTGGCTGGCCCGGGACCGGGGCGCGGACAAGTTCGAACTCTTCACCAACTCGCCCATGTGGTGGATGCTGAAGAACGACGATCCGCGCGGAGCGGTCAGCGGCCACACCTGCAACCTGCAGGACGGCAACTTCGGCCGTCACGCGGCGTACCTGGCAACGGTGGCGCGGTACGCCCACGACCACTGGGGCATCGACTTCACCTCCGTTCAACCCGTCAACGAACCGCTGGCCAAGTGGGAGGCGTCGACGGAGTCGATCGAGGGGCAGGAGGGTTGCCACTACGACCGCCCCCAGATCGCCGAGATCGTCCGGCAGACCCGCGCCCAGCTGGACGTGCGGGGCCTGAACTGGATGATGGTGGCGGGTCTCGACGACTGGGGCGTCGGAAGCGCCGTGTACAACTGGACCAACAACTCCGACTTCGACGCCGCCACCCGCGCGGCCGTGGGCCGGGTCAACGTCCACGGTTACGAGGACAACGGCGACCGCTACGCACTCCACCAGGCCGTGGCGGCGGACAACAAGGACATCTGGATGTCCGAGTACGGCGACGGGGACACCAGCGGCATGCTCCTCGCCCGGAACCTCAACTACGACCTGCGCTGGCTGCACCCCACGGCCTGGGTCATCTGGCAGATCCTCGACTGGAACAACTACGGCGCGATCAGCCTCACCAACGGCGTGATCGGCGCGGTCAACCCCAAGTTCTACGTCCTCGCCCAGTACATGCGGCACATCCGCCCCGGTATGACGATCATCGACGCGGGCCACCCCGACGCCGTCGCGGCCTACGACGGCGTCAACCACAAGCTGGTCATCGTCGCCGTGAACTACGGGGGAGACGGTCAGACGATCGACTTCGACCTGTCCAGGTTCAGCACGCCCGGCCAGGACAACGCCCTGATCGGCCGGTGGGCCACCGGAACGAACCCCGGTGGCGAGCGCTACCGGTACTACGAGGACACCTACCTCCACGGCAACCGGTTCTGGTCCACCTTCAACGCCCGTACCGTGCAGACCTTCGAGGTCTCCGGCGTGTACCTGTAGGCCGCACGCCCGTCACACCCGTCGCGCCCCTCGCGGCCGCCCCGGGCCGGCGCCCGCGAGGGCGGCAGGCCCGACGGGGGGACCCGCGACCCGGCGGTCGACCG
>NZ_JBHXKE010000350.1:0-7104 GCF_042722765.1 Kitasatospora sp. NPDC058406 | reverse complement strand
GCCCGCCACTACGCAGTGGCGGGCCGGCCTGCTCACGACGGTGCCGCTCAGGCGATCACCCGGGCGGGGTGATCACTCGGAGGGCCGGTGATCGTGGTTCCCCTCGACGGCCGGGTGACGGCGGCGCCGGGCTGCGACGACCAGCATCGGGGCGCCGGCGAGGAGCAGGGCCGCGCCCGTCGCGGCGACCGGGAGCAGGTCTCCGGCACCCGTCTCCGGCAGCGGCGCCGCGGGACCGTGCCCGGCCGGCGGCTGCGGGGCCGGCGGCTTGGGCCGTGGGCTGTGAGCCGGCTTCGGGGTCTCGGTCGGCTTCGGGCTGTGCGTCGGCTTCGGACTGTGGGTCGGCTTCGGGGTGTGGGTGGGCTTCGGGCTGTGCGTGGGCCGGGGCGAGTGGGTGGGCTGCGGCTCGGCCCTGACCGTCACGGTCGCCGACGAGGGCGGCGAGGTGACGGTCGTGGGGCCGGGGGCGAGGGGCCGCCGGCCCGGCGGGGTGGGGGTGGGGGGCAGGCCCCGGGGGGGCCCCGGTCGCGGGGTTGTGGCCGGGGGCGGGGGGGAGGGGGGGGGCGGGGGCTCGGCCCGGACCGACCCGGTCGCCGCCGTGGGCGGCGAGGTGACGGTGGTGGGGCCGGGGGCGACGGCCGTCGCGACGGCCGTGTTGGCGATGGTCTCCTGACCGAGGTCGGCCTCGGTGACGGTGTAGGTGCCGGTGCAGGTGACCGAGCCGCCGGGAGCAAGCGGCGTGTCGGCGCAGGAGTGCACCGGGGTGCCGCCCGAGCCGTTGAAGGCGGTGTCCACGACCTCGGGACGGGTGAGCGTGACGTTGCCGGTGTTGGTGAGGAGCAGGCTGTAGCTCACGACCTGGCCCGCGTGGTCGACCACCGCGGGTGCGGCGGACTTGACCAGGGTGAGCGCGGGCTGCCGGGTGGGCGTCACCGTCGCGGTGGAGGGCGGGGAGGTGACCGGGGGACCGCTCGGCGGGGTGCCGGTGCCGGTGGCGGTGTTGGTGAGCGTCCCGGCGTCGATGTCCGCCTGCGTCACGACGTACGAGGAGGTGCAGGTCATCGACTCCGCCGGGGCCAGGGTGGTGCCGGGACAGCTGACGGTCGGAATGGTCCCCGCACCGGAGAACGAGGTGTCCGCGGCGGTCACCCCGGTCAGCGTGACGTTCCCGGTGTTGGTGACCAGGTAGGAGTAGGTGAGCCTCTGCCCGGGTGTCAGGGTCGCCACCAGAGTGGAGCGCCGGTTGTTGCCGCCGCCCCCGCCGGTGGAGGCGGTCTTCTCCAGGGTGAGGGACGCCCGCGGGCCGGTCACCGTGGTGGTGGAGGGCGGGGAGGTGACCGGCGAACCGGTGGGCGGGGTGCCGGTGGCGGTGGCGGTGTTGGTGAGCGTCCCGGCGTCGGCGTCGGCCTGGGTCACCGTGTACGCGGCGAAACAGGTCATGGACTGGCCCGGGACGAGGGTCGTGTCCGGGCAGGTGATCGCGGGTGGTGTGCCCGTGCCGGAGAACGAGGTGTCCGTGACGCTGATGTCGGTCAGCGTGACGTCCCCCGAGTTCGTCACCACGAACCGGTAGATGATCGCGGAGCCCGCCACCAGGGTGGTGACGAGCGCCGAGCGCCGGTTGTTGCCGCCGCCCCCGCCGCCGGTCGTGGCCGTCTTGTCCAGCGTCAGCGCCGGCCCGGTCCGGGGGCCGGTCACCGTCGCGGTGGAGGGCGGGGAGGTGACCGGCGAACCGGTGGGCGGGGTGCCGGTGGCGGTGGCGGTGTTGGTGAGCGTCCCGGCGTCGGCGTCGGCCTGGGTCACCGTGTACGTGGCGGAGCAGATCATGGACTGGCCCGGGACGAGGGTCGTGCCCGGGCAGGTGATCGCGGGCGGTGTGCCCGTGCCGGAGAACGAGGTGTCCGTGACGCTCACGCCGGTCAGGGTGGCGTTCCCGGTGTTCTTCACCAGGTAGGAGTAGACGAGGGTCTGCCCCGGCGACAGGGTCGCCACCAGCGTGGAGCGGCGGTTGTCGCCACCGCCCCCGCCGCCCGAGGCGGTCTTCTCGACGGAGAGGGCTGCGCTCTGCAACGCGACCGCCGTCACGGGGGAGTCGGGCGCGGTCACCGCGGAGCCGGTGGGCGGGGTGCCGCTCGCGGTACCGACACCGGTGACCCTGCCCGCGTCGACGTCGGCCTGCGTCACCGTGTAGGGCGCGGTGCAGGTCATCGAGGCGCCCTGGGCGAGGGAGGTGTCCGGACAGGAGACCACCGGCGGGGCCCCGGTCCCGCTGAACGAGGTGTTCGCGGCGGTGACCGCGGTCAGCGGCTCGTCACCGGTGTTGGCCAGCAGGTAGGAGAAGGTGATCGTCTGGCCGGCCGCCCGGAAGGTCGTCGGCGCGACGCTCTGCGTCAGCGACAGGGCGGGGGACTGCGCGGTGGCGACGGGCGCCAGGGGGAACGCCGCGACGAGGACCGCCCCCACGGCCACGAGCGAGGTCAGCAGGCCGGGACCCCGGCGGGTCCCGCGTGCGCCCTCCGGTCCCGGTGGTCGTCCGGGGGCGCCTCTGGTTCCGCCGACTCGCATCGTGGTTCTCCTCATCTCGCCCCGTACCGGGAGGACCGGCGCGACGGCGGCACGACCTTCATGGACAGGTGGACGGCCGCACCCGCACCGGACGCGGCACGGAACAGATACTCGAATCCGGGGTCTCTCCATCGTTCGTGATCGCAGGAATCATCCGGCCGGGTGCGCGCACTCGCCGGAACGGTCCTGTTCCGCAGGTCCCGCAGGTCCCGAAGTCCCCGCGTGTCGCCGGACGGACGCCCCGCCGAACCGGTCGGGTGCCGCGGTGAGGGGGCCGGACGGGAGCGTGCGACGGGTGCCGTCCATTTCGGTTCGGTCACGGCGTGTCCCATTGGTTGATCATTGGGTGGGAGTGCGGTGATTGATCTTGTTGGCACCGGACTGGACCGACTCTCATAATTTCGGCTGAGACGCGTCACGGGCGGCCTGAAGTGCGCTGCCGGGGGCGGCCCGCGAGGCGCCGACGCGCGACATTCCGCTGTCTTCCTGGGGGAGTCCCTTGTCCGCGCCCGAGAGTTCGCCGTCTGCCGCCGACCAGGCGCAGCAGGGGGCGCTCGATCCCGCCGCCGTGCCCGGCCCGGGGTCGTCCGATCCCGCCCTGCCCGATCCTGCCGCGTCCGGCCCCGCCGCCTTCGACCCTGCCCCTGCCCCTGCCCCTGCTCCTGCCCCGGTCGCCCGGCGGACGCTGCCGCGCGCCCTCGGGGTGACCCTGGCCGCCGCGGGCCTGATCGCCGTGACGGCGACCAGCGCCGCCGTCACCGTGGCCGTCGGCAGGCCGGACCCGGAGGCGGCCGTCGTGGCCGGCACCGCGGCACGTCCGGGCCCGGCCGCAGCCACCTCGGCGCCGCCCACCGCGTCGCCCACCGCGTCGCCCACCGCGTCGCCCACCGCGTCGCCCTCCGTGTCCGCCCCGGCGTCCACGGCGGCACCCGCCCCCACTGCGGCTCCCAAGCCGGCGAGCACCGTCAGAGGGACCGTCAACGGCGGGAAGCACGAGGGCGATCTGCGCTACTTCCTGCTCCCGATCCCCGAGGGCGGCGAGTCCTACGGACCGGCCGACGGCATGGCGCTGACGGACGAGGAGGTCGCGGACGAGTTCAACAACCGGGACACCATCATGCGGATCCTCCGTGCGTACGGCTACAAGGACGCCGCGACCCGGACGTACCGCACGGCGGACGGCAAGGCCGAAGTCACCGTCACCCTGCTGCGCTTCGGCTCCGCCGGGGACACGAAGGAGTTCGCCGAGGGCTACACCATGAGCCTGGAACCGATGGAGATCACCGGCGACCCCGGTGCCCGCGGCAACGTCCGCACACCCAAGCAGCAGGCCTACACCGGCTCGATGACCGGGATCTCCAGCCAGGGTGACGTGCAGTACACGATCGACGTCGACGTGAAGGGCACCCCGGACAAGGCCCTGCTCAGCGAGCTGATGCGGCGCCAGCGCGCCTGGCTGACCTCCGGCGGCTGAGTCCGCCCGAGTGCCGCCCGCGTCCCGCCTGATTCCCGCCGCCCGCGTTCTCCGCCGCCTCTTCCTTTTCCCAGGAGCCACCGCGTGACCACCGAACCCCTGGCGCCGGCACCCGCCGCCGCCCTCCCTCCGGACCGGGCCGCCGAGTTCCGGCCCCCCGAGGACCCGGCCGCCGGGCACCCGGCCCCCGAGCACCCGGCCGCCTTCCCCGCGCCCGCCGCCGCTCGCGTTCGCGCCCCCCGCCGGCCCCGGCCGGTCCTGTTGCTGGTCTCCGGCCTGGTGCTCGGCACCGTGGCCGGCGGGGCCGTCGGCTACGGGATCCAGGCGCGCCGGCCGCCGACGCCGCTGCCGCCGATCCAGGTGGCGCTGCCGTCCTACCCGGCCGAGGTGGTCGACCCCGCAGCCGTCGCCGCGGCTGCGCCCGCACCGCTCGCCATCGACGGCGACCTGCGGAAGCTGCTGCTCACGGCGCCGGCCGGCAGCTCGGCCTGGGACGACTACCCCGGCACGCCCAGCTGGATCTCGATCGGCGAGCTCGCCGAGCGCAGCGGCCCGTCCGCGGGCGCCTTCAGGGACCTGGCCGAGCGGGGCTTCCGCCGCGCCGTCGAGGTCGACTGGAAGCAGGGCGACCTGAAGGTCCGGGTCTCGCTGATCCAGTTCTCCGACGACTTCGTCGCCCAGGCCGGCAACCGGGTGAGGGGCTACCGGCTGGAGCCGTTCGCGGCCGAGGCCAACGGCGGCTACCGGGTGGAGAAGGAGCCCTTCTTCTGGGCCGAGACCACCGAGAAGTTCTACCAGGGCACCGCGGCCGCGCAGCGCGGCACGGTGGCGATGGAGGTCAAGGTCTTCGGGCTGCGGCCGGTGGACGCCGAGCTCGTGAAGAACCTCGCCAAGCAGCAGTGGGAGCGGCTGGTATGAGCGACGACACCGTGATGAGTGACGACACCGTGACCGGCTCCCCGAGCACCGAGCCGCACGTCGCGCCCGCGGCCGGAGCGCCGTCGGCCGGCGAACCGTCGGCCGAACGCGCCCCCGCCCCGCCGCTCGCGCCGTCTCCCGAGCCCGTTCCGTCCGACCCGTCCGACCCGTCCGCGCCGTCCGCGCCGTCCGACCCGCTCGCGCTGCCGTCGGTCTCCCGCTGGCTCCTGCGCGCCACCGGAGCGACCGTGGCCGCCGCCCTGGTCGGCGTGGTCGTCGGCGTCGGCATCATCGAGGTCCGGTACGACGACCCGGCGCCCGTCGCCGCCGCCGCGCCGGCGCCCGCGCCGCCCACCCCGGGCGCCACCCCGACGCCCTTCGGGGCGAAGTCCAACGGCAACCACTTCGGCTCGCTGCGCGACCTGCTGCTGCCGGTCCCCTCCGACTACGGGCTCGGTCCGGACGAGGGCGGCTACGGCAACGACGTCGAACTGACGGCCGCGCAGCTCTCCGCCGAACTGGACGAACTCCTCCAGGTGCCCAAGGAGCAGCAGGAGAAGCTCCGCGCGTACTGGGAGGGCCTGCACGTCAAGGCCACCGGTATCCGCACCTACGCCGAGCGGAAGGGCGGCCTGGTCATCGGCATGAGGCTGCGCCAGTTCAACCAGCAGGAGGTGCAGCGGATGAACGAGTACACGGCCGTGTTCACCGGTGACACCGGGCTCTTCCGCACCGGCCCCGCCGTCCCGGGCCACCCCGAGGCGCACTGCTACCTGATGCCCGCCCCGCCGTCCGCGCCGATCGACTACCTGGAGTGTTCGGCCGCCGAGGGCGACCTCCTGGTGGTCATGAGCGTCGAGGGTGTGGCGCCGCTGCCCAAGGACAAGATCGTCGCCTTCCTCGCCCAGCAGCTCGACCGTCTCGCCACCCCGGGAGCGTCCGCATGACCGACAGCACCATGCCGCACGACAGTACCGCCCCCGGGGCCGCCCCCACGGGCCCCGCCGCCCCGGAGGGTCGCGGTACCGCAGAGGGCGACGTCACGGCGTCCGCCACTCCAGAGGCGGTCACGGACTCCCCGGCGTCCCCGGTGCCGGCCGCGTCCGACCGCGCCCCCGGGGACGACGCCGGGGACGGCCCCGGCCCCGGCGAGAACCCCTGGACCGCCCCCGGTGCGACGGTCCCGGGCCCCGTCGAACCGCCGAGCGCCGAGGAGCTCGCGGCCCGCCGCACCCGCCGGCGCAAGGCGGCGCTGCGGTGGGGCGCGGCGGTGGTGGTCTGCGCGCTGGCCGGCACGGGTTCCGCGCTGGCGGTCACCGCGCCCGAGCGCACCGACCTCCCGGGCCTGGCCACCGAGAGCGACGGCCGCTACACCTTCCCGGCCCTGGTGCTCCCGCCGCTGCCCTCCGGCAAGCCCGTTCCCCGGGAGAACAAGAGCCGGCACGCGGCCGACCTGCGGTACCTCCTCCTCCCCGCCCCGCAGGAGGCCGGCGGTTCGCTCGCCCCGGTGGTCTTCCCGACCCCGACCCCGCCTCCGACCGGGAGCCCGACCGGGGGCCCCACCGGAACCCCGGCCGCCGCGAGCCCCACCACGTCCGCCGCTCCGCCCCCGTCGACCGCCTCCACCCCGCCTGCCACGGCCCCCCTCGCGGACTGGGTCACCTGCGACGCCGTCGCCGCCGAGCAGAAGGACCCGGCCGCGGTGCGTTCCCTCCTCCTGGAGAGCGCCTGCCGGGCCGCCACCGTCCGGGAATGGACGGCGACCGACGGCACCCGGACGCAGATCCGTCTGCTCGCCTTCGGTTCCTCCGCCGCGGCCTGGGACGTCTACCGCGAGCTCCGCGACGGGGACCAGAAGGACCCCGGCTCCCGGACCACTCCCATGGAGGGCTGGGACACCGTCTTCGGCGTCGCCGTCGAGACCCGGGGGACCCCGGCCACCACGGCCGGCACGGCCCTCACCGCCCGCCTTGCCTACCTCTCCGCGGGCGACCTCGTGGGCGTGGTCACCATGACCAACCCCGGGGGCGTCCCGGCCGAGGCCTTCCGCCAGGTCGTCACCCTCCAGTCCGACCTGCTGGCCTGACCCTCCCCGGGCGGGGGGGGGGGCGCCCCCCCCCCCCCCCCCCCCCCCCCCCCCGGGCGGG
>NZ_JBHXKE010000349.1:0-7170 GCF_042722765.1 Kitasatospora sp. NPDC058406 | reverse complement strand
CGCCCGGGGGGGGGGGGGGGGCTGCTTGGGGGGCGGGGGGGGCGGGGGCCGCGGGGCCCCCCCCCCCCCCCCCCGCGTCGTGTGCCCCGGCGACGACCTCAAGGACCCGCCCGGCGACCCCGCCGGGCTCGATCCGGAGCTCGCCCGGGCGATCGGGCGCCACCTCGGCCTGCGGGTCGCCTTCACCGACCTGCCCTTCGACCGGCTGATTCCGGCCGTCCGGACAGGGCACCCGGACCTGGCGATGTCCGCCGTCGTCGACACCCGGCAGCGCCGGCTCCGGGGCCGCCGAGGACGGCCGCCGGGCCGACGCGGGCGTCGACTTCGTCGACTACTTCGCGACCGGCACCTCGACGGTGGTCGAGGCGGGCAACCCGCTGGACCTCTCCGCCCCGGAGAGCTCTCCGGCCGCACGGTGGCCGTCCGGCACGGCACCGGTCAGGACGAACCGCCTTGCGGGACGTCCTGGTGAAGACGGTGGACCGGCTGATCCGGAACGGCGAGTACGACCGGACCCTGACCGAGTGGAACATCCGGAAGGGGGGTGTTCTCCGGCGCCGTCGTCGACGGCGGCTTCCGACGGCACAACCCGGCAGCGGAGTCCGGTAGCGGAACCCGGCGGCGGGCGCGGTGGCGTTCCGGGCCCGCCCCGGGGGCATCCCGACGGCCGGTCCCCACCGGTCGTCGGAACGGGTCCGCGTGTCGGGGCGCGGCGCGGTGGACAGTGTCCATATCGTCTGAGACCGCCGAGGTCCGCCGAGTCCGCCGCCGAACCGACCGACCGACACCCGTGGGAGCGCCGAATGCCCGGCCCAGCACAGCACCCGTTCACCGACCCCGCCCGCCCGGGCACCGGCCACCCGGGCACCGCCCCGGCGACGGCCGGTCCCGACGCGGCCGGTCCCGACCGGGACCGGGACACAGCGGAGGGTGCCGGCCCCGACGGTCCGGACGTCGACAGCGCCGACGTGATCGTCGTCGGCGCGGGTCCGGCCGGTTCCACCGCCGCCTACCACCTGGCCCGCACCGGGCTGGACGTGCTGCTGCTGGAGAAGTCGTCGTTCCCCCGCGAGAAGGTCTGCGGCGACGGCCTGACTCCGCGTGCGGTACGGCAGTTGGTCGATCTGGGCATCGACGTCTCCGAGTCGGCCGGCTGGTTGCACAACCGCGGCCTGCGGCTGGTTGCCGGCGGGCGCCGGCTGGAGCTGGACTGGCCCGAGCTGTCCGCCTTCCCCGGCTTCGGGCTGGTCCGGCGCCGCGCGGACTTCGACGAGCTGCTCGCCCGCCGCGCGTCCTCGGCCGGTGCCCGGCTGGTCGAACGCGCCAACGTGTCGGGCCCGATGATCGACGAGCGGTCCGGCCGGATCACCGGTGTCACCGCCCGGCTGGGCGAGGAACGCCGCCCGGTCGTCTACCGCGCGCCGCTGGTGGTCGCGGCCGACGGCAACTCCACCCGGCTCTCGCTCGCGATGAAGCGCTACCGCCGGACCGACCGTGCGATGGGCGTCGCGTACCGGACCTACTTCACCACCCCGCGCCACGAGGACCGCTACCTGGAGGCGTGGCTCGACCTGCGCGACCCCGGCGACCCTGCACGGCGCCTGCTGCCCGGCTACGGCTGGGTGTTCGGGATGGGTGACGGGACCGCCAACGTCGGCCTGGGGGTGCTCGACACCGGCGCCGTGGCCGGTGAGGTGGACTGGCGCGAGCTGCTCCGCCGCTGGTGCGCCGACCTGCCGCCCGAGTACGGCTACACCCCCGAGGGGGTCACCGAACCCGTCCGCGGCTCCGCCCTCCCGATGGGGCTCAACCGCCAGCCCCACTACGCCGACGGACTCCTGCTGGTCGGCGACGCGGGCGGAACGGTCAGCCCGGCCACCGGCGAGGGGATCGCCTACGCGATGGAGTCCGGCCGCTTCGCCGCCGAGACGGTCGTCCAGGCGCTGGCGCGGCGCACCGACCGGGGGCGCGAACTCGCCCTGCGCGCCTATCCGCAGGCGCTGCGCGCCGCCTATGACGGCTACTTCGCGCTCGGCAGGCTCGTCGCCGAGGCCCTGGGCCGCCCCCGGCTGCTCGGCGCGGCCGGGGCCGCCGGACTCGGCAACCCGGCCGTGCTGAAGGTGGCGTTCCGTCTGATGGTCAACCTGACCGAGCCCAACTCCCGTGACGCGCTGGACCGGCTGCTCCATCTGCTGGGTCGGCTGGCGCCGAGCAGCCGGGGCTGACCGCCAGTCCCGCCGCGAGGACTCGCGCCGCCGGTCCGCTCCGGCCGCCGCGCGGCGGAGACCGCGACGGGAGGGGGCGTGACCCTCCAGTCTGCGCGCCCCCGGTGGCCGGCGTGCGCAGGTTGGCCGAATCCGGGGGAATCGACGGCGCTGCGGGCCCGGCGTGTTGACGCGGGGTCAGATGATCCGCTTGCCTAGGTCGCGGCCCGGACACGGAGGGTGACTGATCGCCCGGTGTCCGGGAGGATCCGGCCGGTCGCGCCCTGCGGCCTGCCACCGTCCGTCACCGGCCGGTCCCGGCCGGCGCCGAACGGCCGCCGGACCACCGATCCACCCGGCCCACCGGACCCACCCGACCCACCCGACCCACCCGACGACTTTCACGACGGAGACATCGTGCGCCTTCGCCTTCGCCTGTTCGCCGCACCGCTCGCCGCGGTCGTGGCCCTGCTAGTCCCGAGCATCCCGGCGGCCGCCGATTCGGCCCCCGACGTGCTCGCCGCCCGGGCGGCCGCGACGACTCCCTCGAACGAGTGCTCGGAGGCCGACCACCACGGGGACCCCCGGCTCGGTCCCGCCGACCTCCCGACCCGGGGCCCGGTCGGCCGCGAGCTGATCGGCTACAAGCGCACCGGAAACCTCACCGAGGAGCAGTTCCTCGCCACCTACTACAGCCCCACCGCCAACAACGGCGCCCCGGGCTGGATCTACCCGCCCGCCAACGGGTACGTCACCCTGCCCGACGGCACCCCCATCGAGTTCGAGATCACCCTCTACCCGAACCAGAACATCGACCGTTACGGCAGCGAGTACGGCTCCTTCCTCGCCCCCGAGGGCCTGCCCTACGCCAGCCGCTCCATCCCGCCGCAGAGCCTCGACAGCAACCCGGCCGCACCCTGCAACTACCACGACTACAAGGTCCTGAAGCCGTTCAAGGTGCACGCCGGCCCGATCGCGCCCTGGTTCGGCCAGCCCGGCTACGGCTTCCAGTACCAGCTCGACGCCGCGCTGGTGCCGAACGGCCCGTCCAGGCTGAACGTGCTCTGGCTCGTCGACAACGGCTACCTGGCCCGCATCTGACCCCTGCTCCGGCCCGGCCCGAGCCCGTCACCCCGGCTCCGGCCGGGCCGGGGCCGGTGGGTCCGCGGGCTCCCGTCCGGCCCCGGCGGCCACCGGACGGGAGCCGGTCACCAGACGTCGCCGTCGCGCCAGTCGCAGGCCAACCGCCCGCCGAGGTCCAGCGGAGCCGCCCCCGGCAGCACGAACACCGCGCCCTCCTCCTCCGGGGTCGCTACCGGGCCCTGCGGCGCGAGCACGGCGAGCGGACCTCGCCACGGCAGCCACCCGCGCGCGGCGTAGAACCGCGCCGCATCGTCCGCCGCGCAGAGCGCCCCCAGCTCGTACCCGCCTCGGATCACCTCCTCCAACGCCGCCATCAGTGCCGCGCCGTGGCCGCGCCCGCGCCGGTCGGCCCGGACCACGACGTTCTCGACGTAGCCGGTGCGCAGCGCGCGCCCGCCGTGCAGCATCCGGCGCTGGACCACGGACGCGTGGCCGACCAGCAGGCCGCCCTCCCGGACGAGCGCGTGCAGGCCGCCGAGTCCGTGCTCCCAGTCCTCCTCGGAGAGGTCGTCGAACTCCTCGGACAGCAGGCCCCGGACCGCCTCCCGGGCCGTGCGGTCCAACCGGGCGGTGTGGACGGTGACGAGGTCGCGCATGCCCCGATCGTGGCACGCCCGTGCGTCGCGCCGTCGGCCCCGGCCGACCCGGACCTCGCCTTCCGGCACCCGCTCCGCACCACCGACGCGCCGTCGGTCGGAGGAGCGGGGACGCCGCCGCCTTCGCCGCTGTCGACCGGGCCGGCGGGGGCTCCTCGGCAAGACCGCCCGGGCCGCCTCGCCACCGACCCGCGCGCTCCGCCCGCCCGACCGTCGGACCGCCCGGCCGCCAGACCGTCGGACCGCCCGTCCCGTGGCCGCGATCACTCCGGGTGAGCGGGCGGGCGCGCTGCGCGCCGCGGCGGAGGCCGCCCCGTGCTCCCGTCCCGGTCCACCCGGCGGCGCCACCGCTCCGGTCCCGCCCCGAGCTGCGCGGACGCCGTCGCGCCGGGCGGAGGCAGGGGGTGCGGGCCTAGTCTGGAAGGGCGCGCCGGTACGCGGTGCGGAACGGGATCGGTGAGCCATGACGGTCATCTCGGCGGCACTCTTCGGGACCGACTGGCGCGGTGCGTCGCCCGGCTCCGCCGAACTGTTGCGCGAGTGCGCCGCGCGGGGCTGGACGGTGGTCCTCACCGCCCCCGGACCGGTCGGCGCACCGGTACTCACGGTGACCGCGCCGGGGTCCGATCCGCTCGGAGCCGGGCTCGGTCTGGTGGGCGGCACGCCGTCCCACGCGGTGTTCGTCGCCGGAAGCGTTCCCGAAGTGCGGTCGGCGCACCGGGCCGGAGTGCCCTGTGTCGCCGTACGGGGCGGCGGCGCGACCGCCCCGGAGCTGCGGGCGGCGGGCGCGGCCGAGGTGCACCGCGACGCCGTCGCCCTGTTGCGCGTGCTGGACGACAGCCTGCTCGCCCGGCCCCGGGCGTTCGGCGCCGGCCGTCTCCCGGTCGCCGTCGCGTCCGGGGGCCGGAGCGGTTAGCACATACCGGACCGGGCATTCGCCCGGAGGAGTGGACACCGTCACCGGAAGCCCGGAGGTGACCGAGATGGACGGACCCGCGTTGAGCGGACGGGAGCGACGTCTCCTTGAGGAGATCGAGGACGACCTGCGCCAGGACAGCCGCCTCGACCGGCGGCTGAGCACGATGGGCGCCAAACGTCCGAGCCGCGGCCGGCGTGCGGTACGCGGCCTCGCCCGCCGGGTACCGACCGGGGTGGCGATGACGGGGCTGGTGATGTCCGCGGTGTGCCTCAGCATCGCGGTGCGGAAGCCCACGGCGGCGGTGCTGATCGGTGTGGCGGTGCTGTGGGCGGGCAGTGTCGCCCTCGCGGCCGGCATCGCGGCGCTGCTGCACCACCAGCACCGGCACCGGCAGGGCGGTGCGGACGACCTGGGCGACTCGGCCCGCCGGCCGGACCTGCGCGGTCCGGACCTGGGCGGCCGGGATCCCGGTGGGCGGTATCCCGCCGGCGGCCCGGACTTCGCCAAGGGGGCCGGTGGACCCGACGACCGCGGCGGCTCCCGCCGCCGCCGAGAACGCCGCGACCGCCGTGACCGGCGCCCGCACGGTGACCGCCGCCAGGATCGCGAGCACCGGCAGCACCGCGAACGGCGGCCCTGGGACGACCCGGAGGCGTGATGACGACCGACCTGTGGGAGTACCGTCCGGGCTCCCACCACAGCACCGACCTGACGCTGGTCGGCTACGAGGTCGAGGCGACCGACGGTCCGCTCGGCCGGGTCGAGCAGGATGCCGGGGACCATCTGCTGGTGGACACCCGGCCGTGGGTGCCGGGCGCCCCCGTGCTGGTCCCGGTCGGGCTCGTGGCCCGGATCGACCACCTGGAGCTGGTGGTCCACCTCGACTGCCCGCGCGCCCGGATCCGCTCCGCCCCGCCGCCCGCCGCGGTCGACCACACCGGAGGCGGCCTGACCGCGCACGGCCGGGCGGCCCTGGACGACCACTACGTGCAGGACGAACACCGGACCGGCACTCCCGGTCCCTGACGGAAACGGCCCGTACGGGGCCGCCGGGACCCTTCCGGAACCGGAGCTGACGAGAGCGGGGTGGGACGGATGACCTTCGTCGTCCTCACCGGGCGGACGGTCGCGTTCCTGGTCGCGCCCGAGGGCGCCGAACAGGTGGAACTGACCTCTCCCTGGCAGGCGGTCGCCGAGGCCGGCGGCACGCCCCGGCTGCTCTCCACCCGTCCCGGGCGCGTCCAGGCCTTCCGGGGGCTGGAGCGGGCGGACACCTTCCCCGTCGACGACGTGGTCGGCGAGGCGGACCCGGCGGACTACGACGCGCTGGTGCTGCCCGGCGGCGTCGCCGGCCCCGACCGGCTGCGGCTGGACCGGGCCGCCGTCGGATTCGTCCGCGACCTGTGCGTCGCGGGTCGGCCGGTCGCGGTGATCTGCCACGGCGCGTGGACGCTGATCGAGGCGGACGCGGTGCGCGGACGCACGCTCACGTCCTGGCCCGGCATCCGCACCGACCTGGTCAACGCGGGTGCCCACTGGGTCGACGAACCGGTCCATGTCTGCCGCGACGGCCCCGGCGTGCTGGTCTCCGGCCGGAAGCCGGCCGACCTGCCGGCCTTCGAGGAGGTGCTGGTGACCGAGTTCGCGCACGCGCCCGCCGGCGAGGGCCCGCCCCCGCCGTGGCCCACCGCCCACACGCCCGAACCCTCGCGCCACACCGCCGCCGGTCACCCGGCCACGGGGGAACCGCCCGCCGCGGAACGCCCGGTCACGGAACGTCCGGTCACGGCGGGCCCGGTCACGGAACTGCCCGCCGCGGAACGCCCCGCCCCGCCCACGACGGAGTAGTCACGGGCCGTTCGGCGGGCCCGGATCAGTCTCCGCGCAACCGCACGAAGGTCGCGGTCGCCGTCCGCCCGGTGACCGTCACCTCGGCCCGCAGCGGAGTGGCCAGCGGCCGGACGGCCCCGTACTGGGGATCGTGCACCGCGGGGCCCAGCAGGCCGGCCGCGGCCTCCGCCACCCGGCGCGACTGGAGCGGCGACAGCGGCGGGGACGACAACAGCACCCGTCCGTCGTCCAGCTCCAGGACCAGCGCGCGCGGCCGGGCCGGTGGTCCGGTCACGGCGCGCACCGTCGCGTCCAGGGTGTCGCCGCGCCGGTACTTGACCCAGACGTGGCCCGCGCCCCGCGCCCGGTAGCTCGAACCGGCCGCCTTGCAGACCAGCCCCTCCACCCCCGTGTCGGCCAGCCGCTCCATCCAGGCCAGCGCCTCCGCCCGGTCGGTGGTCGCCAGCACCGGCTGGAC
>NZ_JBHXKE010000348.1:0-7210 GCF_042722765.1 Kitasatospora sp. NPDC058406 | reverse complement strand
CTGGACCTCCTGCTGGACCCGGAGGTCGGCATCGTCTCGATGGGCGGCCGGGCCGGCACCGGAAAGTCCGCGCTGGCGCTCTGCGCCGGGCTGGAAGCCGTCCTGGAGCGGCAGCAGCACCGCAAGGTGATGGTCTTCCGGCCCCTCTACGCCGTCGGCGGCCAGGAGCTCGGCTACCTGCCCGGCAGCGAGAGCGAGAAGATGAGCCCCTGGGCCCAGGCCGTCTTCGACACCCTCTCCGCCGTCACCACCCCCGACGTCATCGAGGAGATCATCTCCCGGGGCATGCTGGAGGTCCTGCCGCTGACCCACATCCGCGGGCGTTCCCTGCACGACGCCTTCGTGATCGTCGACGAGGCACAGTCCCTGGAACGCAACGTCCTGCTCACCGTCCTCTCCCGGATCGGCCAGGGCTCACGCGTCGTCCTCACCCACGACGTCGCCCAACGCGACAACCTCCGGGTCGGCCGCCACGACGGCGTCGTCGCCGTGGTGGAGAAGCTGAAGGGCCACCCACTCTTCGCCCACATCACCCTCACCCGCTCCGAACGCTCCCCCATCGCCGCCCTCGTCACCGAGATGCTGGAGGACGTCCAGGTCTGACCCCGCCGTGGAGCGCCTAACGGCAGACCGCGGCCCGGTCGCCCCCTTCCAGTACCTCACGGGTCGCGGAGCCGTAGGACACCTCGGTGCGTTCGGCGCCGCCGATGCCCGCTCCCCGCTGGAAACGCTCCAGGGCGGCCACGGTGGCCTCGTCGAACCGGCCGCGGACGAACGGCATGCCCCGGTGGTAGCAGCCCGCGCCGGACAGGAGTCGTTGCAGCGTCAGGACACCTTCCCCGCTGTCGCCCCAGTGCAGGGGAGCGGAACGGGCGGAGCCGGTCGGCGACGTTGTGCCGGGCCGGTCCGACGGGGTGGGTCCGGGCGTCGCCGGGCGGCTGCTCCCCGGACCGCCCGCCGTGGCGGCGGAGAGGGTGGGTGCCGGCGCGGCGTCCGGTTCCTCCTCCGGCCGGGTGGGCACGGCACGCCGGTCCCCCGCCCGGTCGGGCGTGGTCAGCACCGGCGTCATGGTGCAGGCCAGCGTCAAGGTGCCGAGTCCGGCCGCCCAGAGGGCCGCCGTCCGGCGCCTGCGGGCGTGCCGTGCCGACCGGCGGCGCCGACGGTGTCCGGGCGTGCGCGGCTCCGCTCCGACCGCTGCGGGCGCCGCACGGTCGGCGGCGTCCCCGGCCGCGGCGTCGGACGGCTCCGGCGGAGCCGGATCCCAGCGGCCGAGCAGTGCGCGCGCCTGCAGTTCGGCGATGTCCCAGTGGTGGACGGCCCGCAGGTCGGCCAGTGCCCCGGCGCAGGGCTCGCACCCGTCCAGGTGGCCGGTCATCTCCGGGTCGGCCGCACGACCGCCGCTCGCGGCATCGGCCAGCCGGATCGCCAGGTGCCGGCACAGCCGCTCGGTCACGAGGGAGTTGCGTTCCCGCAGGTAGGCCATGGCCAGTTACTGCCGTACCGGGCCGGCCGGGGCCGGGTGCGCCGGCGGGGCACCTGCTCCGGGTACCGGCAGCAAGGTGTGCCACACCTCGGTCGCCGCGGGTTCGGGCAGCCGGTGGAGCGCGCGGAGGAGCGGGCAGCCGCTCTCGGCCGTACGGAGCGCGGCGACGAGCCCGGCCCTGGCGGACCCCTGCTGCCGGTGGTGCAGCCAGCGTCCGAAGGCGGGCGACAGGTGGTCGGGGCGTCCGTCGTCGGCCCACCGGGCGGCCAGTTGACGGGCCCCGTCCACCAGGCAGGACATCCAGGTCAGGGCGGGGACGGGCCCGCGGTCGAAGACGTCCAGGGCCTGGTTGAAGGTCGCCACCGTGAGCGTCTCGGCGCTCCGCCGGTCCCCGCAGAGGACGCCGGCGTAGGCCAGCACCACCTCGCCGTGTCTGCGCATGAGCTCCTCGGCCGCGGCGCGCCGGGTGGGCGCGGCCACCAGCAGGCCGGAGAGTTCGGAGTCGGTGAGGGGGGCGACGGGAGCGGGCATGGAAGTCCTTGCTGGATCGGTCCTCGGCGGACCCGCGCCCTGCCGGGCTCCGGGTCTCCGTCGGCTGTCTCTGGGAGGAGCCGCGAGCCGGCGGCCGCGCCCGCCGTGTTGCGCAACCGTGACCGCCCGACCATGACCGCGCCGGCGCCCGACCGCGCTCCGGTACGCCCGGCGGACCGCCGCCCGGTGGGCGGCGGTCCTGGGGGGAGGTGTCCCTGCGGTCCTGCGGGTGGGTCAGTTCCCGAGGGTGACCGCGGTGTCGTCGATCAGATAGGTCGTCCGGGCCGAGAGGTCCTCCCGGCCCACGAAGCGCACGTCGACGTACTGACCCGCGTACGAAGACAGGTCGACGCTCCGCTCGACGTAACCGGTGGTCGCGTCCAGGTTGGACCAGGTGGCGAGCACCGTGTCGCCGGCCTGGACGGTCAGCTTGTCGTAGGGCACGGTCGTGGTTTCCTCGCCGGTGCTGATGTGCACCCAGAAGGTCAGCACCGCCCGGCAGCCGTACGGAATGTGGACGGTCTGGGACAGGGTGTCGGTGCTGGTGTCGCCGTGCCCGCCCAGCCAGGCCTTCCACGCTCCGCTGCGCGGGAGGGTGTAGGGGTTGCCGGAGTCGACGGTCCGGCCGTTCGACGCGGTCCAGTCGACCGGGCCGTCCTCGAAGCCGGGGTTGGCCAACTGCTGGGTGGTGGCGCACTCCCCCACGGTGTAGGTGATCCAGGAGAACGACACCACGTCGTGGGCCCCGGTGGGGTCGGTGGCCGTGAGCGTGACGGTGCCGGTGGCCTGGGTGGTGGGGGTGCCGGTGATCACACCGCTGGAGGCGTCGATCGTCAGGCCGGCGGGCAGGCCGGTGGCGGTGTAGGTGAGCGGCCCCGCGTTGCTGCTGGTGGCCTCGATCCGGAGGTTCACCTCGGTGCCGGTCCGGGTGACCTGGTCGCCGGGACCGGTCAGGGTGACGCCGGTGGTGATGCGGGATCCGACGTTGACGGCCGCCCACGCGTTGGCGGTGTTGCGGTAGGCGAGGCTGTCGGCGCCGTACAGGTCGGCGGCGGCCTTGAGGGTGGCGGTGCGAGCGCCGGCGTAGTCGGTGGAGGAGGTCATGTAGGTGCTCAGCGCCCGGTACCAGATCGCCGCGGCGGCGGCGCGCCCGATCGGGTTGACCGCCTTGCCGTCGGAGGTCGGCGAGTCGTACGCCACGCCGTTGACGAGCTTGGCGCCGCTGCCCTCGGAGGCCAGGTAGAACCAGTGGTTGGCCGGGCCGGAGGAGAAGTGGACGTTGACGGAGCCGATCCCGGCGTACCAGTAGTCCTTGGAGGCGCCGTCCTTGGAGGGCTTGTCCATGTAGCGCAGCGGCGTGCCGTCGCCGTTGATGTTGATCTTCTCGCCGATCAGGTAGTCCCCCGGATCGGTGGAGTTCCCGGCCCAGAACTCGACGGCGGAGGCCATGATGTCCGAGGTCGCCTCGTTGAGGCCGCCGGACTCACCGCTGTAGACCAGGCCCGCGGTGTGGGAGGTGACGCCGTGCGTCATCTCGTGGGCGGCCACGTCGACCGAGGTGAGCGGGTTGACGTCGTAGTCGCCGTCGCCGTACGTCATGCAGAAGCAGACGTCCCACCAGTACGCGTTGGCGTAGCTCGTGCCGTAGTGGACGTGGCTGGTCGCGGCGACGCCGTCGTTCCTGACCCCGTTGCGGCCCTGGACCTCCTTGTAGTAGTCCCAGGTCAGTTGGGCACCGTAGGCGGCGTCGACGCCGGCGGTCTGCACCTGGTCGGGCCGGCCGTTGCCCCAGACGTCGTCGGCGTCGGCGAACAGGGTGCCCTTGGCCCGGTCGTCCTCGGTGTGCTCCAGGTCGTACGTCCGGTGGCCGCCGCGGGTGTCGTCGGTCATCGTGTGGGTGCCGTCGGCCTCCTTGGTGCCGATGGCGACCTCGCCGGAGTACTGGCTGTGGCCGGTACCGTTCTTGATGTTCTGGAAGTCGAACAGGTGGGCGCCGGTGGCGGCGTCGGTGACGACGTGCAGTTCCGCCGGAGTCCCGTCGCCCTGCACCCCGCCGACGACGCTCTCCCAGGCCCGCACCGGCCGGCCGGTCGCGGCCCACACGACCTCGCGGACGGACGCGACCGCCGCGCCGCTCACCCCCTCGGCCCCGGCGCGCTCCAGCGCCCGGGCGTTGGCGGTCCCGGCGGTGACGGCCGCCAGGGAGGGGCTGACCGCGAGGGTGACGCCGGTGGCCTTGTCGACGTCCTTGACCGTGCCGTCGGCGGCCGTGTGGACCACCAGGTCGCCGCCGAGGACCGGGAGTCCGGCGAGGGTGCGGTCGTACCGGGTGTGCAGCGATCCGTCCGTGTCCTTGCTGACGGACTTCGGCACCAACTCCTCCTCGGGGCCGAGACCGAGGGCTTCGGCGGTGGCCGAGCGGCGGGTCCGGGCGTCGGCCGTCAGCGCGGCCTGCTCCTCCTGGTCCAGCGCCGCGGGCGCGGCGCCCGCCCGGGGGGCGGGGATGCCGGGGACGCCGGGGCCGACGCGCTCGGCGGCGGTCACGGTGGAGCCGGAGGTGACCGGTCCGGCCGAGGCGGCACCGGGCGGCAGCACGGCGCTGATGAGGGAGACGCCGAGCGCGAGCGCGCACGCTGCGGCTGTCCTGCGGGTGTGAGGTGTCAAGGAAAACTCCTCGGGGGGTGGCCGGCGTCGGGCCCGGCCTCGGGGACCCGGATGCGCCGGACAACGTTGTCCGGTCGCCGTCCGGGCGACGGCGTACAGGCAACTGCCGCTCTCCACTGACCACTTGAAGAGCTCGGCAGGCTCGACGAAGCCTGGCATGTTTGCGCGAACATGTCACCAGGTCCGGTGCGAACCGGCCTGATGCGGCAAGCCCCGGCGCGGCCCTCGCTCCCACCGGCGGATCTTCCGCAGGGCCCCGTTCCGGGGCGGACGCCGGGTCCGAGGACTGGTCGGAGGACTGGTCGGAGCCTGCGCGACGACGACCTGCGCGCCCCGGCGGCGGGGCGCGTCGACGCCCCGGACCCGTGGAGAGGGTCCGGGGCGACAGTGGCCGCAATGGCCGGATGCGATCGGAGCCGGGTCGGCGCGTCGGGCGAACGGTCATCGGGCCGGACGGACGGTCAGCCCTCCAGATCGCCCCACTGACCGAGCAGGTCGTCCTCCGAGAGCTCCTCGGCCGGCCCGTCCTCCCCGATGAGCGACTGGGAGGTCCAGATGGTCTTGCCCCGCGCCGAGTAGCGGGTGCCCCAGCGCTCGGCGTAGCGGGCGACGAGGAACAGACCGCGTCCGCCCTCGTCGGTGTCCGCGGCCCGGCGGATGTGCGGCGCGGTGCTGTTCCCGTCGGAGACCTCGCAGACCAGGGTCTCGGTGAGGAGCAGCCGGACGTGGACGGGTTCCCGGCCGTACCGCACGGCGTTGGTGATCAGTTCGCTGAGGATGAGCTCGGTGCCGAAGGAGAGCCGCTCCAGCCCCCAGTCGGCCAGCCGGCGGACGCAGTCCCGGCGCACCGGACCCACCGCCTCGGGGGCGCTGGGCACGTCCCATGCGGCGACCCGGTCCCGGGCCAGGAGCCGGGTCCGCGCCACCACGAGGGCGACGTCGTCGGTCGGCCGGGTGCGCAGCATCGCCCCGATCACGCTCTCGCAAGCCTCCTCGGGAGACCGGGCCGGGCCGGCGAGTGCCTCCGCCAGAGCGTCCAGGGCGAAGTCCACGTCCCGGTCGCGGGCCTTGAGCAGGCCGTCGGTGCAGAGCACCAGCCGGGAACCCTCGGGCACCGCCAGTTCGACGGCCTCCACGGGCATGCCGGCCCCGAGGCCCAGCGGAGGGGAGACCGGCGGCTGCACGAACTCGACGGTGCCGTCGGGGCGGACCAGGGCCATCGGGAGGTGGCCCGCACTGGCGGCGGCGACCCGGCCGGCGACCGCGTCGTAGACGGCGTAGAAGCAGGTGGCTCCCGTCATCATCCGGGCGCTGTCCGGGCCCTCGCCCTCCTGGTCGTCGATGCGGGCGACCAGGTCGTCGAGGTGGCCGAGCAGTTCGTCCGGGGGGAGGTCGAGGGCCGAGAAGTTGTGGACGGCGATCCGCAGGCGGCCCATGGTGACGGCGGCGTGCAGGCCGTGGCCGACCACGTCGCCGACGACGAGGGCGACCCGGGCGCCGGGCAGCGGGATGACGTCGAACCAGTCGCCGCCCACCCCGGCCTGGGCGGGGAGGTAGCGGTGGGCCACGTCCAGGGCCTCCTGGGCCGGCAGCTCCCGGGGCAGCAGGCTGCGCTGGAGGGTCTCCGCCATGGCGTGCTCCCGGCTGTAGCGCCAGGCGTTGTCGATGCAGACCGCGGCACGGCTGCCGACCTCCTTGGCGAAGGCGAGGTCCTCCTCGTCGAACGGCGGGGAGTCGTGGGCGCGCCAGAAGTTCACCAGCCCCAGGGTCAGGCCGCGCGCCTGGAGCGGGACGACCATCAGCGAGTGGATGCCGTGGTCGAGGATCCGCTGGGCGCGTTCGAGGTCCTGGCTCCGCCAGCCCGTGGAGGCCCCGAGGTCGGCCTCGACGACGGCCCGGCCTTCGCGCACGCTCGCCGCCATGGGTGTGCCCGGCACGAAGTCGATCAGCCGCCCGACCGGGTAGAGCGGGTGGTCCTCCGCGAGCCCCGCGACGGCGCTGCGGCGCAGCACCGTGGAGGCCCCGGCCGGGGCGTCGCCGTGCAGCACCGGGTCCTGCAGCTCGACGCTGGCGATGTCGGCGAAGCCCGGGACGGCCGCCTGCACCAGTTCCTCCGCGGTCCGCACCACGTTCAGCGTCGATCCGATCCGCATCCCGGCGTCGTAGAGCAACCGCAGCCGCGCCCTGGCCAGCTTCGCGCGGCCGGCCAGCACCCGCAGCTCGGTGGTGTCGCGCAGGGTCACCACGCTGGTGCCGTGCACTCCGGTGGGAGAGGTGGGCCGCTTGTTGAGGGAGAGCAGCCGCTCCCCGGCGCGGTGGACCTCGTCGTCGGCGGTGCGGCCGGAGGCAAGCAGCTCGGCGGTGTCGGTGTCGAGCCCGAGGGAGTCGACGCGGCGCCCCTCCGCGTCGGCGGGGAGGTCGAGGAGGCGGCGGGCCTCGTCGTTGGCCAGGAGCAGGCGGCCGCCGTCGTCGGTGATCAGGACGCCCTCGCGCACCGAGTGCAGGACGGCGTCGTGGTGTTCGTACATCCGG
>NZ_JBHXKE010000347.1:0-7251 GCF_042722765.1 Kitasatospora sp. NPDC058406 | reverse complement strand
GGACCGGGACCACGGTCCCGGTCGGGGAGGGGGCGGGAGACCGCGGTCCCGGTGGCGTTCTCGTCCTGGGCTCGGAGGAAACGGCGGATGCGGGCTGATGAGCTTGAGATCTGCCGGGAGACCCCGGCAGTCGCACCACAGCCGGAGGACATCGTGATCCGCGCCCTGACCGGATTCTCCACCAGGAATCCGTGGAAGGTCATCGCCGTCTGGGCGGTCCTGGGAATGCTCCTGACCGTTCTCAGCCAGGCCCTGATCTTCCGGGTGACCCAGACCCAGACGGCCGACTTCCTGCCCAGGAGCTACGACTCGGCCGCCGCCACGACGATCGCCCAGGAACACTTCGGGGCCAAGGCCGACGCCAACCCGGTCACCGTCCTGGTCGCGCGGGCCGACGGCGCGGCGCTCACCGACGCGGACCGGCAGCGCGTCGCCGGGGTGGCCGAGAAGCTCGGCCGGTCGAAGGTCACGATGCCCGTGACCGACGACGCCCCGGCCCTGCTGCGGAAGGACTACTCGCAGGTCCCCCAGGTCGCCCCGGCCATGGTCGCGCCGGACCGGACCTTCGAGCTGCTCACCGCCAGCCTCACCGGGAACTCGGCGGACCCGGGACTGCACGGCACCTACCGGGCGTTCCGGGACGGCGCCCGGGCCCAGTTCGCCGACGCCGGCCTGCGGACCGGCTTCACCGGCGCCCTCGCCGAGCAGATCGACTCCGCCGACGACAGCGAGACGCTCGGCAAGATCGCCTCGATCGGCTCGGTCGTGCTGATCATGCTGCTCAACGTGCTGGTGTTCCGCAGCGTCATGGCGGCCCTCGTGCCGCTGGTCTCGGTGGCCCTGATCGGCGGGGTGGCGAGCGGCGCGGTCGTCGGCACCGCGCTGCTGGCCGACATCAAGCTCGACCCCTCCGTGCCGAGCCTGATCGCGGTGGTGCTGCTCGGGATCGGGATCGACTACTTCCTCTTCCTGATGTTCCGCTTCCGCGAGGAGTTGCGAGCCCGCCCGGACCGCCACCACCGCGCCGTCGCGGCCGAGGTCGGCGCCCGGGTCGGCACCGCGATCACGTCGGCCGCGCTGACCATCGTCGCCGCCTTCGCCACCCTCGGGATCGCGAGCTTCGGGCAGTTCCGGGTGCTCGGCCCGGCCGTCGCCGTCTCGGTCCTGGTCATGCTGCTGGCCGGCCTCACCCTGATGCCGGCCGTGCTGGCGGCCACCGGACGGGCCCTGTTCTGGCCCTCGCGCTCCCTGCGCCGTGAACCCGCCGCGGGCGCGTCCGCCCGGTTCGGGGACCTCGTGGCCCGACGCCCGCTGACCATGGTCGTCGGCTCGGTCGCCCTGATGGGTGCGCTGGCCGCCGGTCTGATCGGGATCCGGATGGACTACGGCTTCGGCGGCGGCCCGCGGACCGCCGCCCAGAGCACCGCCGCCGAGATCTCCCGCGCCCTGCCCGCCGGGGTGTCCGACCCGACCACCGTCCTCGTCGAGGCGCGGGACGGCGGCCCGCTCACCGTCGGCGCGGTCGACGGCCTGGCCAAGGCGCTCGCCCGGGTCGAGGGCGTCGGCCAGGCGGGCACGCCGGTACTGAGCGAGAGCCGCCGGGCCGTCCGGATCGACCTCTTCCTGACCGCCGACCCGCAGTCCGGCGCGGCGCGCGACCTCGTCTCCGGACCGGTCCGCGCGGCGGTCGCGGCGAACACCCCGAACGGGCTGGCGGCGCACGTCGGCGGCACCCCGGCGGTCTTCGCCGACGTCTCGACCGCCGTCGACCACGACCTCCGGTTGGTCTTCCCGGTCGCCGCCGGTCTGATCGGGCTGATCCTGCTCGTCCTGCTGCGCAGCCTGCTCGCGCCGGTCGTCCTGCTGCTCTCCGTCGGCCTCGGCTTCGCGGCCACCCTCGGTGCGTCCGCGCTGGTGTTCCAGCACGCGCTGGACAAGCCGGGCGTCAACTTCACCCTCCCGCTGGTGCTGTTCCTCTTCGTCGTCGCGCTGGGCACCGACTACAACATCCTGATCAGCGACCGGATCCGGGAGGAGATGGAGCGCCCCGGGCCCGCCCGGGCCGCGGTCGCCAGGGCCGTCCGGCACACCACGCCGGCCATCGCGACGGCGGGCCTGGTACTGGCCGGGTCGTTCGCCGGCCTGGCGGTCACCCCGCAGCCGTCCACCCAGCAGGTCGGCTTCGCGACGGCGCTCGGCATCCTGCTCTCCGCGTTCCTGCTCTCCGTCGTCCTGGTGCCCGCGCTGGCGGTCCTGCTCGGCCGCGGACTCTGGTGGCCGGTGCGCCCCGGCGGCCGACGGGGCCGTCAGCGCCCCGACGCGGAGCGCTCGTGGGAGGCGACGGAGCAGGGCCCGGGCGACGACCGGGCCTGGGCACCGGCCGCGGAGCCGTCCTGGACGGCACCGGCCGAGCGCTGACCCGGCCGCCGGGACCGCCCCGGCTCCCGAGTACCGCCCCAGCTCCGGATACCGCCCCGGCCACAGAGTCCCGCCCCGGCCGTCAGCGCCGCTCGACGAGTCCGAGCAACCAGAAGTTGGCGTACTCGCCGGCACTGGTGACGGCCGGGTCGGCGGGCCGCCCGTTGCGGCCGAGGCGGACGGTGACCCGGTCGAGCGAGACGGACGCGCCGCAGGTGAATCCCTGCGGCGCGTACGTCTCGTCGGGCCCGCAGAGCACGGACACCACCCGGCGGGCGGGTGGGAAGCGCAGCACGATCTGCTCGTGGTCGGCGGAGACGACCTGGAGGCCGAGCGCCAGGTGCGCCCCGCCGACCAGGTACCAGCCGCTGCCGGGCCGGTCCTGCCGCAGGACCCCGGCGAGCACCCGCAGGCGTCCGCCACCGGTCCCGGCCGGGTCGCCGGGCCGGCCGAAGCCGCCGAGGGCGTCGGCCCCGGCGGTTCCGGCGGTTCCGGCGAGGTCGCCGAGGCCGCCCAGGTCGTCGAAGTCGTCGAACCCGCCGCGCCCGCCGAAGTCCCCGGACCACGACGGCGCCCGCTGCCCGGCCGCCGCGCCCGCCCCGTCGTCGACCGGCGGCCCGGCCGGTCCGACCGCCGCGATCGCCAGCACCGCCGCCGACACCACGGCCGCCATCGCGGTGCGCCGCATCGTCCCCTCCTCGCCCTCGGCCGGTCGCCCGGGCCCGCCGGAGCCCCTCGACCGCCGGCACGCCCGCAGCCCCTGGGGGCGACGGCCCGCCGTGCCGGCCCCGGCCGGACTCTCCGCCATCCGAGCACGCCCGGCCCGCCGCACCGCCCCCGCCCTGCCGTGCCGGCGTCCCGACCACCCGCCCGGGCGACAACCGGCCCCGAGCCGGCCGGTCCGCGTGGTCGGTGCGGCCCGGACGGTCAGCCCGTGCGCCGCAGGCCGGTCGACGTGCCGTGGTCGGCCCGCTCGCCGCGGCCCGCCCGTTCCCCCAGATCGGCCAGTGCCGCCAGCACCTCGGCGCGCAGCCGCGGGTTCCCGGTGCTGCCGTCGATCACGGCCAGCGCCTGGTGGAGACGCTCGGCGGCCTGCTCGGGCCGGTCCAGACGGCGGTGGTGGTCGCCCAGGTGGAACAGGGTGATGCTCTCCAGGACGGGGTTCCCGGTCGAGCGGTGGCGGTCGAGCGCCCGGTGCAGGTACTCGTCCGCCTCCCCGGTGCGGCCGGCCCGCATCGCGCTCACGCCGACGTTGGTCTCGCAGGCCCCGATCGCCCAGTCGTCCCGGCGGTCCGCCGGCTGCGCCCGCAGCAGGGCGAGCGCTCCCTGGAGGTACACGCGGGCCTGCCCGTAGGCGCCGGTGTGGAGGCTGTGGTCGCCGAGGTTGCCGATGACGAGGGCTTCACCGACCCGGTCGCCGACGGAGGCGAGGAGGGCGCGGGCCCGGCGGAGCTCGGTGAGGGAGTCGTCGTGGCGGCCGAGCGCGGTGAGGGCGGTGGCGAGGTCGTTCCTGGTGCGGCCCTCGCCGTGGGGGTCACCGGCGCGGTGGGCGGCGGCGACGGCGAGGCGGGCCGCTTCCTCCCAGTCGTCGAGGTGGGGGCTGAGGAAGTAGTAGCCCCACAGGGCGGCCGGTAGCCGCCAGGCCACGTCGTCGAGGCCGTGCCGGGCGGCGGTGCGGACGGTGTCGAGCAGGTGGGTGTGTTCGCTCTCGCACCACTGCCGGGCCTGGGTGGCGGTGGTGAAGGCCGGGGACTCGTACCAGGCGCCGGGGGTGGTGAGGGGGAGCCGGCGGCGGTGGGGGGTGAGGAGGCGGGCGGCGGCGTCGGCGTGGTGGAGGTACCAGGTACAGAGGCGTTCGCGGGCGGCGGTGCGGGCGGCGGGGCCGGTTTCGGCGGTGGCGCGTTCGGTGGCGTAGAGGCGGAGCAGGTCGTGCATGCGGTAGTGGTCGGGGTTCTCGTGGGTGAGGAGGTGGGCGGTGGCGAGCTGGTCGAGGAGCGGGCGGACGGCGTGGATGGGGTGTCCGTGCAGCGCGGCGGCCGCGGCGGTGCTGAAGGTGGGGGTGGGGGCGAGGGCGAGGTGCCGGAAGAGGGTGCGGGCGGGGGTGGGCAGGGCGTGGTACGAGAGGCCGAGCGCGGTGCGGACGGCGGAGGTGGTGTCGCCGTCGATCTGGAGCGCGGTGAGGCGGTTCTCGGTGTCGCGCAGTTCCGTGACGTGGTCGGTGAGGGTGCGGTGGGGGCGTTCGGCGAGGCGGGCGGCGGTGATCGCGAGGGCGAGGGGGAGGTGGCCGCAGGCGGTGGCGAGTTCGGTCGCGGCCGCGGGTTCGGTGCGGGTGCGGTCGTCGCCGATGACGCGGTGCAGGAGGGCGAGGGCGTCGGGGGCGGGCATCAGGCCGAGGGCGAGGGGGCGGGCGCCGTCGCGGGCGGTGAGGCCGGCGAGGCGGGTGCGGCTGGTGACCAGGGTCAGGCACTGGGGGGCGCCGGGGAGCAGGGGGCGGACCTGTTCGGCGCTGTGGGCGTTGTCGAGGACGACGAGGATCCGCTGGTCGGCGAGGAGGGTGCGGTAGAGGGCGGCGGCCTCCTCGGGGGCGGTGGGGACGTGCTCGCCGGAGGTGCCGAGGGCGCGCAGGAAGCGGGCCAGGACGGCGTGGGGTGAGAGCGGCGGGCCCGGGGAGAAGCCGTGCAGGTCGGCGTAGAGCTGGCCGTCGGGGAAGTGGTCGCGCATCCGGTGGGCCCAGTGGACGACGAGGGTGCTCTTGCCGACGCCGGCGCTGCCGGAGACCGCGCAGATCGGGGCCGCCCGCGCCCTGCGGGCCGGGCCGGGCCCGGCGTTCGCCCGGCGTGCGGTGCCCGCCTGCCCGGCTGGCGCGTCCGGGGCCGGGGGGCGGTCGAGCCCCGCGATCCCGTCCAGCGTCGCCAGCTCCGCCTCACGGCCCGTGAACGTGGCCGACGGCGGTGGCAGTTGGGCCGGCCGCGGCACGGACCCGGCCGGTCTCTCCGGCCCGGCGTGTCCGGTGCCGTCCCGGCCGGTGCCCACCGCCGTGGCGCTGCCGCGTCCCGCCCCGCCCCGCCCCGTCCGCGCCGGCCCCGCACGCTCCGGCTCCGTCCGCTCCTGCCGGGCCGTCGACCGGCCGGGTGCCTCCTGCCCGGTCGCTTCCGGGTGGCGCTCGCGCCCGCCCGTCCCGTGCTCGGCGGGCCGGTGCCCGCTCGTCCGGCTGCCACCCGTCCCGCTGCCACCGGTCGTTCTGGCGCCCATCGTTCTGGCGCCCGCCCCGTCGTCCGTCCGCTCGCCGCGGATCCCTCGGGCCCTGCCGCCGTCCGGGCGCGGCTCGTCCGGACGGCCCGGTCCGGTGGTGAGCAACTCCAGGTGAAGCAGCTGGAGTTCGCTGCTCGGATCGAGTCCCAGCTCCTCCGCGAGCCGTCCGGCGAACCGCCGGTGGACCGCGAGGGCGTCGGCAGTGCGGCCGGAGCGGTGCAGGGCCCGCATCAACTGCCCGACGAACCGTTCCCGGAGCGGGTGGTCGGCCACCAGCGCGGTGAGTTCCGGCACGGTGGCCCGGTGCCGGCCCAGGGCGGCCTCCAGGTCGAGACAGTCTTCCCAGGCGGTCAGCCGCAGCTCGTCCAGCGCGACGGAGCCCGCCGCCAGCAGCTGTCCGGGGAGCCCGTCCAGGACGGGGCCGCGCCACAGGGCGAGCGCCTCCCGCAGGCCCGTCGCCGCGGCGGCCGGTTCGCCGTCGGCGGCGGTGGCGCGAGCCCGGGCGATCCGGTCGGCGAAGGTCCGGGCGTCCAGCCGGTGGCCGTCCAGTGAGATCCGGTACCCGTGGCCGTCGGTGAGCAGCACGGCCGGGCCACCGGGGTCGGCCCGGTCGAAGAGCCGGCGGAGCATCCCGGCGAGGTTGCGGACCTGGCGGTCGGCGGTGGCCGGCGGCCGGTCGTCCCAGACGGCGTCGACCAGCCGTGCCACCGGGACGGAGCCGTCGGCGTTCAGCAGCAGGGCCGCGAGCAGCCGCTCCTGCCGGTCGCCCCCCAGCCGGACCCTGCCGGCCGTGCCGGTCCGCACCTCCAGCGGTCCCAGAATCGCGAACTCCATGCGTTCCCCTCCCCAGGGCGCTGCACAGCGCTGTCAGGCCGTCGCGTTTGGTGACGGTCTGATGACCAGATCATGCCAGATCGGTGCCGTCGATTGAGAGGGTCGAACCCGCACCGGGCCGATGAAAGGCCGGGGGCGTTCCCACTACTTGCCTGCGATCTCTGGAGACACAGCCATGACCTTCACCAAGCGCCTCGCCGCTGCCGCGGTGGCCCTCACCGCGGCCGTCGTGGTCCCGCTGACCGCCGTTCCGGCCAACGCCGCCCCGGGGCCGGCCACGCACTACGGGATGACCTGGGAGGTCCTCGGGTACGGGCCGGACGACACCGTCCACGTCGGGGGCCCCGGCGGCACGTCGAGCAACGCCTACTACGGCGACACCGCGCCGTCGGTCTCGCTGCCCGTGCTCTGCCTCAACGTGGACGGCAGCCCGGCCCCGGCCGGCATCAGCATCGGCTTCTACGACGGCTGGGCCCAGGGCACCGTGGCGCTCAGCCGCCCGGTGAAGGGCAGCCGCCTCAACAGCCGCGGCGCGGCCGACAGTGTCTGCCAGGCCACGTTCGGTGCCGGGTGGCGCGAGGCCGAGTTCCACGACGGCCACTACGGTCCGGACCTCGCCCAGACCGGTGGCTGGACCTTCTGGGCCTACGGCGACATCCCGAACAACACCCGTTTCTGGACCGCGATCAACGACCAGCCCGCCAACCCCTGGAGCTGACCCCAGCCGTGCCGTGGTCCGCGTCCGAC
>NZ_JBHXKE010000346.1:0-7258 GCF_042722765.1 Kitasatospora sp. NPDC058406 | reverse complement strand
CGTCGGGCCGGTGACCGTCAGTCCTCGTCGTAGCGCGGGTCGATGGCGTCCGGCGAGAGGCCCAGCAGCTCGGCGACCTGCTCGATCAGGATCTCGTGCACCAGCGCCGCACGGTCCTCCCGCGACTTCGCCCGGATCTCCACCGGCCGCCGGTACACCACGATCTGACTCTTCCGCCCCTGCCGGCCCGGTGAGACCCGGCCCAACGGCACCCCGCCGTCGGGATCGGCCGTGCCGTCAGGCTCGTGCAGCGGCACCTCCTGGACGGCGAACTCGACTTCGATCAACTGCGGCCAACGCCGTTCAAGCCGCTCCACCGATTCGCGCACGTAGTCGTCGAACAACTCGGAGCGCGTGAGCGAGATCGGTACCTGCGGAGGCGCCAGCGGGCCGCGCAGCCCCCTGCCGTGCCGGTCACGGTGCCGGGGGCGGCGCGAGGGACCCGTCGATGACTGCGGTGCGGAGCTGTCCATATCACTGCCGAGGGTAGTCCTTGGGCGGTCGGAAGTGGACCACCCCCGCACCTAATCGCCCGGGGCGGCGGGTGCACGCACGGGCGCGCGGCCGCGACACGGGACGCCCTCCGGGCAGGCGGTCTTCGCTCCCCGGCGGGGAGTGCTGTACCGTCCACCCTCGTGAGCTCTGTACGTCGTTGTTCGCGGACCGCGTGCGGCCGGCCGGCCGTCGCAACGCTGACGTACGTCTACGCGGACTCCACCGCCGTCCTGGGCCCGCTCGCCACCTACGCCGAGCCGCACTGCTACGACCTGTGCGCCCAGCACGCCGAGCGCCTCACCGCCCCGCGCGGCTGGGAGGTGGTCCGGCTCGTCGCCGAGGCCGGCCCGCTCCGCCGCAGCAGTGACGACCTCGAAGCGCTCGCCAACGCCGTCCGCGAGGCCGCCCGCCCGCAGACCCCCCGTCAGGGCCGCGGCCCCGAGGGCGAATCCACCGAGGCCGGCCGCCGCGGCCACCTCCGGGTGCTCCGCTCGCCCGACAACTGACACCCGGTCCCCACCCCCCGGGCACCACCCGCCTCGCACGAACGCCTCCACCGGCCCCGGTACGCTGCCCCATGACCGGGTACCGGCCGCTGCCGAGCCCGGACGTATCGTGACCATGGGCGACCAGCCCGTCGACCGACCCGTCGATCAGACGGAGAACCAGGGTGGAGCCGCAGTGCGCGACCTCAAGCAGCTCGTGAAGGCGTACGACGTCCGAGGCGTCGTCCCGGACCAGTGGGACGAGAACCTCTCCCGCGCCTTCGGCGCCGCGTTCGTGCAGGTCACCGGGGCGACCGCGATCGTGGTCGGCCACGACATGCGGCCCTCGTCCCCGTCGCTCAGCCTGGCCTTCGCCGAGGGCGCCGCCGCCTACGGCGCGGACGTCGTCCGGATCGGCCTCTGCTCGACCGACCAGCTGTACTACGCCAGCGGCTCGCTCGACCTGCCCGGCGCGATGTTCACCGCCAGCCACAACCCGGCCGAGTACAACGGCATCAAGCTCTGCCGTGCCGGCGCCGCCCCCGTCGGCCAGGACACCGGGCTCTCCGAGATCCGCGAGCTGGTCGAGTCCTGGACCGCCGACGACGACACCGTCACCGTGCCGGTCCGGGACGTCGAGCCCGGCTCCCTCTCCGAGCAGGACACCCTGCGCGGCTACGCCGACCACCTGCTCGGTCTGGTCGACCTCACCGCCGTCCGCCCGCTCAAGGTCGCCGTCGACGCGGGCAACGGCATGGGCGGGCACACCGTCCCGACCGTCTTCGACGGCCTGCCGATCGACCTCGTCCCGATGTACTTCGAGCTCGACGGCACCTTCCCCAACCACGAGGCCAACCCGCTCGACCCGAAGAACCTGGTCGACCTCCAGGCCAAGGTCCGCGAGGTCGGCGCCGACCTCGGCCTCGCCTTCGACGGCGACGCCGACCGCTGCTTTGTCGTCGACGAGCGCGGCGAGCCGGTCTCCCCGTCCGCCATCACCGCGCTGGTCGCCGTCCGCGAGATCGCCCGCGCCCGGGCCGCCGGCGAGGACGAGCCGACCGTCATCCACAACCTGATCACCTCCTGGACCGTCCCCGAGGTGGTCCGCGAGCTCGGCGGCAAGCCGGTCCGCACCCGGGTCGGCCACTCCTTCATCAAGCAGGAGATGGCCGTCACCGACGCGGTCTTCGGCGGCGAGCACTCCGCGCACTACTACTTCCGCGACTTCTGGCGCGCCGACACCGGCATGCTCGCCGCGCTGCACGTGCTGGCCGCCCTCGGCGGACAGGACCGCACCCTCTCCGAGCTCACCGCCGAGTACGACCGGTACGCGGCCTCCGGCGAGATCAACAGCACCGTCGCCGACCAGGCCGACCGGACCGCCGCCGTCTGCGCCGCCTACGCCGGCCCGGAGGACGTCACCGTCGACGAGCTGGACGGCCTGACCGTCACCGGCCCCGACTGGTGGTTCAACCTGCGCGCCTCCAACACCGAGCCGCTGCTGCGCCTGAACGTCGAGGCGAAGGACCCGGCGAGGATGGCCGAGCTGCGTGACGGCGTCCTCGCGCTCGTCCGCGCCTGACGCACACCCGACGTGCCCCGGCGGGTGGGTTTTCCTCCCGGCCGGGCCACCGCCGTGCCATCCCTCTGAACTGGAGCCCGAACCCCATGAAGCTCGAAGCCTTCCTGCTGGAGATCCTGGTCTGCCCGCAGTGCCGGTCCGCGCTCACCGAGGGCGGCACCGAGGAGCAGCCGGAGCTGGTCTGCGCCGGCGAGGGATGCGGCCTGGCCTACCCGGTCCGGGACGGCATTCCGGTCCTGCTGGTGGACGAGGCCCGCCGCCCCGCGTGATCCTTGGGTCGGGCGCCACCGGGCCCGACCCGCACCCCGCAGTACCGGCATACCCGCAGTACCGGCCTTGCTCGCAGTCTCCGCAGTACCGGCAGTACCGGCAGTGCCTGCGGTGGAACCCCGCCGCACACCCCTCAGCCAGCAGCCCTCAGCGCCCAGCCAGCAGCCGGAGGCCCGCCGCATGCTCGACGACACCCTGCTCGACGACCCGGCCGCCCTCCGGCGCGCCGACCACGACCGCGCCCTGCTGGCCCTGGCCGGTTCCGGCGCCCGGGTCCGCACCGCGCTGCGGCTCGCCGAAGCCGCAGGCATCGACCGGCTCCGCCCCGACGGCCGCCCGCGCGCCGTCCTGGTCGCCGGCCACGGCAGCGCGCTGACCGCCGCCGAGATGCTGGCGGCCCTGGCCGGGACCGCGAGCCTGGTCTCCCCGCTGCCGCCCGCGGACGCCGCGCCCGTCCCGCGCACCGACCGGGCCACCGCGCCGCCCGTCTTCACGGCCGGCCTGGCCTGGCAGCTCCCCGGCTGGGCCGGGCCGCTCGACCTGCTGGTGGTGAGCTCCGCCGACGGCGGCGAACAGGGCCTGGTCGCCCTCGCCGAGCAGGCCTACGCGCGCGGCTGCGCGATCGTGGTCGTCGCGCCCGAGGGCAGTCCGCTCGCCGGGGCCGCGCTCCAGGTCCGCGCCCTGCCGCTGCCCTTCGTGCCGTCCGCCCTGTCGTCCGACTCCCCTGACGACGGCACCCCGCCCGCGGCCGCGTACGCCGCCGAGCCCGACCTGCCCGCCGAGGACCCGGCCGCGCTCTGGTCCCACCTCACACCGCTGCTCGCGCTCTGCCAGAAGCTCGGCGTCACCCAACTGCCGTACGACGCGCTGGCGGCCACCGCGGACCTGCTGGACGAGAGCGCCGTCCGCTGCCGCCCGGACGCCGCCGCGTACACCAACCCGGCCAAGGGGCTGGCCGCCCGGCTGGCCGGGACGGTACCGCTGCTGTGGGCCGAGGGCCCGGTGGCCGGGGCGGCCGCCGGCCGGTTCGCCGCCCAGCTCGCCGACCGGGCCGGCCGCCCGGCCCTCGCCGGCCCGCTGCCGCAGGTGCTCACCGCGCACCGCGGCATGTTCACCGGCCAGCTCGGCGCCGGGGCCGACCCGGACGACTTCTTCCGCGACCGGGTGGAGGAGCCGGACCCGCTGCACCTCCAGGTCCTGCTGCTGCGGCACATCCCCGGCGACCAGCCGTCCGCGGCTCCGGCCGGGCCCGGCGAGCCGGACGACGGCCCGGCCGAGGTACCGGCCGACGACGAGGGCCCGCGCAGCTTCGGCGCCACCCGGGCGCACCGGCTCGCCGCCGCCCACGACGTCCGGCTCACCGAGTACGCCAGCCGCCGGGCCGACCCGCTGCACGCGCTGGCCGACCTGGTCGCGCTCACCGACTTCGCCGCCGTCTACCTCGGGCTCGCGGCACAGTCCTGAACGCGTCCGGCCCGGCCCGGTACCGTATGCGCTCGACAACGACTGGGCGCGGGCTGCGTGGGCGGCCCCCGACGGAGGGACCACCCCGAGCATGAGCACCGAAGGCGGTACCAAGGCACTCGTCGCGGCATTGTCCGCGAACCTGGGCATTGCGGTGAGCAAGTTCGTCGCCTTCGCGTTCTCGGGCTCCTCGTCGATGCTCGCGGAGGGCGTCCACTCGGTCGCGGACTCCGGCAACCAGGTGCTGCTGCTGGTCGGCGGCAAGCGCTCGAAGCGGGTCGCCACCCCCGAGCACCCGTTCGGCTACGGGCGCGAGCGGTACATCTACGCGTTCCTGGTCTCGATCGTGCTGTTCAGCGTCGGCGGCATGTTCGCGATCTACGAGGGCTACGAGAAGATCGCCCACCCGCACGAGCTGGACAACTGGTACTGGCCGGTCGGCGTGCTGGTCCTCGCGATCGGCCTGGAGGCCTGGTCCTTCTACACCGCGTACCGCGAGGCCGTGAAGGACAAGGGCAAGCACGGCTGGACCGCCTACATCCGCCGGGCCAAGGCCCCCGAGCTGCCGGTCGTGCTGCTGGAGGACACCGGTGCGCTGATCGGCCTGGTGCTGGCGCTGTTCGGCGTGAGTCTGACCGTGATCACCGGCGACGCCGTCTGGGACGGCATCGGCACGCTCTCGATCGGCGTGCTGCTGATCGCCATCGCGATCGTGCTGGCACTGGAGACCCGGTCGCTGCTGATCGGCGAGTCCGCCCACCCCGAGGTCGTGGCCGAGATCCGCGACGCGCTGGTCGACCACGACTCCGTCACCCGCGTGATCCACATGCGCACGCTGCACCTCGGCCCCGAGGAGCTGCTCGTCGCCGCCAAGATCGCCGTCCCCGCCGACGTCACCGCCGCCGAGGTGGCCCAGGCCATCGACGCCGCCGAGGCGCGGGTCCGCCGGGCCGTGAAGATCGCGCGGGTGATCTACCTGGAGCCGGACATCTTCAGCGCCGAGAAGGAGGCCGAGGGCGACGACCCGAACGCCACGCCCGGCGGGCCGGTGCCGGACGCCGCGCACTGACCGCCGCGTACCGGCCACCGCGCAGCGCCGCGGGGCCGGACCGGGCGGCACACGTGCGGGGCTCGTAAGAGGCTCGTACGGGGCGTGCACGGGACGTGCGCGCCGCCGGGGGCGAGGCCGAAAAACGGTCGTACCGGGCCGCCGTCCGGGGCCTGCGGTGTAGATTCGTCCTCAGAGCCAGAACGTCGCTGCTGATGGCGGTCGATCGGCGGCCCGTGTCCGCACGGGCACGCGCCGGTCGAGGGACAGAGGTCCTCCGACGGTTTGTGCGAACAGCGGGGCACCGGTCCCTCCCGGACCGGTACCGTCCCGGCGCCGCCGCCCACCTGTGCGGCCCGCCGCGCTGTGACGCACCCCGAGGACCTTGGCCACGCCCCACCCCATCAGCGAGGAGCAGACGCATGTCGACCGACATCACCGGTGACTTCAAGGTCGCCGACCTTTCCCTGGCGCCGTTCGGCCGCAAGGAGATCCAGCTGGCCGAGCACGAGATGCCCGGCCTGATGACGATCCGCGCCGAGTACGCCGCGGCCCAGCCGCTGGCCGGCGCCCGGATCACCGGCTCGCTGCACATGACCGTGCAGACCGCCGTCCTGATCGAGACCCTCACCGCGCTCGGTGCCGAGGTCCGCTGGTGCTCCTGCAACATCTTCTCCACCCAGGACCACGCCGCCGCCGCCATCGCGGTCGGCCCGGAGGGCACCCCGGAGAACCCGCAGGGCGTGCCGGTCTTCGCCTGGAAGGGCGAGACGCTGGACGAGTACTGGTGGTGCACCGAGCAGGCGCTCACCTGGCCGAACGGCCAGACCCCGAACATGATCCTCGACGACGGCGGCGACGCCACCCTGCTGATCCACAAGGGCGTCGAGTTCGAGAAGGCGGGCGTCGCGCCGGACCCGTCCACCGCGGACAACGACGAGTTCCGGATCATCCTGGAGCTGCTCAACCGCACCCTCAAGGACACCCCGAACAAGTGGACCGAGGTCGCCGCCACCATCAAGGGCGTCACCGAGGAGACCACCACCGGTGTCCACCGCCTGTACGAGATGCACCGTGACGGCAACCTGCTCTTCCCGGCCATCAACGTCAACGACTCGGTCACCAAGTCGAAGTTCGACAACAAGTACGGCTGCCGCCACTCGCTGATCGACGGCATCAACCGCGCCACCGACGTCCTGATCGGCGGCAAGGTCGCCGTCGTCGCCGGCTACGGCGACGTGGGCAAGGGCTGCGCCGAGTCGCTGCGCGGCCAGGGCGCCCGGGTCATCGTCACCGAGATCGACCCGATCTGCGCGCTCCAGGCGGCGATGGACGGCTACCAGGTCACCACCCTGGAAGAGGTCGTCGAGACCGCCGACATCTTCATCACCACGACCGGCAACAAGGACATCATCATGGCCTCCCACATGGCCCGGATGAAGCACCAGGCCATCGTCGGCAACATCGGTCACTTCGACAACGAGATCGACATGGCCGGCCTCGCGAAGCTCCCGGGCGTCGTGAAGACCGAGGTCAAGCCGCAGGTCCACGAGTGGCGCAAGGCCGACGGCCGCACCATCATCGTCCTCTCCGAGGGCCGCCTGCTGAACCTGGGCAACGCGACCGGCCACCCGTCGTTCGTGATGTCCAACTCCTTCGCCAACCAGACGATCGCCCAGATCGAGCTGTTCACGAAGACCGAGCAGTACCCGATCGGCGTCTACGTGCTGCCGAAGCACCTGGACGAGAAGGTCGCCCGCCTGCACCTCGACGCGCTGGGCGTGAAGCTGACCACCCTCAGCAAGGACCAGGCCGACTACATCGGCGTCTCCGTCGACGGCCCGTACAAGGCGGACCAGTACCGCTACTGATCCGCCCGACGGCACACGCCGGTGGCCGGCACCCCCGAGCGGC
>NZ_JBHXKE010000345.1:0-7276 GCF_042722765.1 Kitasatospora sp. NPDC058406 | reverse complement strand
CGGGTTGGCACGGGGGGGCCCCTGCCGCGGGGTTGGACGGCTGGGCCGGCGCGGCACTGTCCAGACGCGGCACCGCTCAGCGGGGCGGTCCGGCGGGGCCGCCCAGCCCGGGCGGCGGCCCGACCAGCTGCACGCCGAGCGGCTCCAGCGCGCCCAGCAGCCGGGCGAAGTCCGGCGGTCCCTGAAGCGGCGGGGGGAGTTCCAGGCTGGTGGCCGGCTCGCCGGTCTGAAAGAACCACTCCTCGAAGCCGGCCGGGGTCCCGAGCACCAGGAACCGGGTGCCCTCGGTCTCCACCCGGTACTGGTGGGCGATGCCGCGCGGCGCGAACACGGTGGCACCCGGGCCGACCTTGTGCTCGTCGTCGCCGATCCGCAGCACCATCTCGCCCTCCTGGACGATGAAGAACTCGTCCTCGCGGGTGTGCAGGTGGACGGGCGAGGCGTAGCCCGCCGGCGAGAGCTGCTCGGCGAGCCAGAACTGGCCGTTGGTCTCGGCGCCGGTCGCCTTGAACTTGAGCAGGGCGCCCACGTGCCAGATGGCGCGACCCTCGTCGGGCTGCTTCACGAACGGTTGGGACGTCACTCGGTTCCTCCTCGGTCGGCGGTCCCGCACGCGGGACCGCTCGGAAACGGTGCGGAAACTGATGGAGCGTCTGATCGGACGGAGCGTCAGGCCGCGGTGCGGACGGCGCTGGTGGCCAGGACGGCGGCCACCACCTCGTCCGGTCCGGGCGCGAAGGCGTCCTCCAGCTCGGGGCTGAAGGGCACCGGCGCGTGCGGCCCGGTGACCATCCTGACCGGTCCGCGCAGCGCCGCGAAACGGTCCTGCGCGACCTGGGCGGCGATGTCGGTGGCCAGGCTGCACCGCGGGTGCGCCTCGTCGACCACGACCAGGCGGCCGGTCTTCTCGACGCTGGCGTAGATGGTCGAGGTGTCCAGCGGCGAGAGCGTCCGGGGGTCGATCACCTCGACGTCCACGCCCTCGGCGGCCAGCCGCTCGGCGGCGGTGAGCGCGACCGAGACCATCCGGCCGATCGCGACCACGGTGGCGTCCGCGCCCTCGCGGACCACCTTGGCCGTGCCGAACGGGATCGCGTACGGCTCCTCGGGGACGGGGCCGGGCGCGAAGTAGAGCATCTTGTGCTCCAGGAAGAGCACCGGGTCGTCGTCCACCAGCGCCTGCGCCATCAGGCCCTTGGCGTCGTACGGGTTGGACGGCGCGACCACCTTGATGCCGGGCAGGTGGACGAAGAGCGGGTGCAGCGCCTGCGAGTGCTGGGCGCCGCGGCGCAGGCCGGTGCCCCACATCGCGCGCAGCACCAGCGGCACGGAGACCTTGCCGCCGGACATGTAGCGCAGCTTGGCGGCCTGGTTGGCGATCTGGTCGAAGCAGACGGTGGCGAAGTCGACGAAGAGCAGGTCGACCACCGGGCGCAGGCCGGTCGCCGCGGCGCCGACCGCGGCGCCGACGAAGGCCGCCTCGGTGATCGGCATGTCGAGCACGCGGTCCGGGAACTCGATGTGCAGGCCCTTGGTCGGGCCCCACGCGTTGGTGCTGTCCTCGCCCATCAGGACCACGGAGCGGTCGAAGCGCATCTGCTGGGCGAGCGCCTCCCCGATGGCCTGCTGGTAGGTGATGGTACGCACGTGACTCTCTCCTCCGGAGGTGGTCCCGACCGGCCGGCGCCGGTCGGCGGGCGGACTCGTCCAAGGCCGTGCGCGCCCGCGGGCGGACGCGTCGAAGGCCGCGCGCGTCAGCGGGTGTAGACGTCCGTGAGCAGGCTCGCCCGGTCCACCGTGAACGGCTCCGCCGAGGCCGCGACGGCGGCCTCCACGAGGGCGGCGACGTCCCGGTCGATCCGGTCCAGTTCGAAGGCGGCGGGCCCTGCGGCGGTGCCGTCGGCGATCCGGGCGCGGAGCAGCAGCAGCGGGTCGGAGTCGGCGCGGAGCCGGTCCGGGTCCGCGCTCGGGCGGTAGGACTGGTCGTCCCAGAGCTCCATGTGGCCGTGGAACCGCTCGGCCCGGAACTCCAGGACGGTCGGCCCGTCGCCGGCCCGGGCGCGCTCGACCGCCTCGGTGGTGGCGGCGTGCACGGCGAGGACGTCGTAGCCGTCGACCACCGCGCCGGGGATACCGAACCCGGCCGCGCGCTGGGCCATGTCGGTGCCGGAGAAGTGCCGGTCGGCGGGGGTCGCCTGGGCGTAGCCGTTGTTCTCGACGGCGAACACCACCGGCAGGTCGAGCATGCGGGCGAACACCAGGCTCTCGAGCACCGCCCCCTGGTTGGCGCCGCCGTCACCGGTGAAGGCCACCGCGACCTGTCCGGTGCCCTGCTGGCGGGCCGTCAGGGCGGCGCCGCAGGCGAGCGGCACGCCGCCGCCGGCGAGGCCGTTGGCGCCGAGCATGCCGCGGTCGAAGTCCGCGATGTGCATCGAGCCGCCCTTGCCGCCGCAGAGGCCGTCGGGGCGCCCGTGCAGTTCCTTCATCATGGCCTCGACGTCACAGCCCTTGGCGATGGCGTGACCGTGGCCGCGGTGGGTGCTGGCCAGGTAGTCGTCGGGGGCGAGCGCCGCACAGACGCCCGCCGCGACGGCCTCCTGTCCGCTGTAGAGGTGGACCGCGCCGGGCAGGTTCTTCGCCAGCCCGTGCAGACGGTCCTCGAAAGCTCGGATCATGCTCATCGTCCGGTAGATCTCAGCGATCTGATCAACCGTCAAACGTGTGGTACGGGATGTGCCCATGGGGTCGCCTCCTCGGCTCTCCGGGGGACGGCCGGCGAGTCGCCGCGCGACCCGGTCGCCGGCCGCGCTCGTGGCCCGACTCCCATGAGGGTAAGTGCTCACTCACATGGGTGCAACCAAGTGTCCGAATCCGCCACGGCGCCATACACCACTCCCCCCGCCCACCCTTGCGCCCTGTGCAACAGCCCGCCTAAGGTCTTGTCCCGGGTGGATTGGGATCACGGCACAGAACACGCGACGGACCGTTTGTGCGGGGTTCGCCGTGCCGGTTTGCGCGTATGTCCGACGAATTCCTTTTCCCCGCGCCAGAAACGCCCGTGCACTGTGGGTTCGACGCGAGCGACGGGGGGATTTCAGGAACCATGCTGGATCAGATAGCCAAAACCTCCGGCGGGGAAGACCGAAGACCAACCAGCCTGGCCATGGACGGCGTGGCGACACTCGCTACGCGCGGTGAACGGAACACCTCCGACCGGATCGGACGGTTGGTGAGCACCCTCATCGGGCTGGTCACGGGTCTCGGCGCCGCCGGCCTGCCACCGGCCCCGGAACCACGCGGCGGCCGGCCGAAGGACTCCGCTCCGCCGCCCGCGCCCGGCCCCTTCACCCTGTCCTGGCTGCATCTGGCGCTGTCCCATCCGCGCCGCCGGCCGGACGGGGCGAGGGCCGACGAGCCGGAGCCCGCCTGTCCGGCCGACGCCGCCCGGCTCGACGAGCGCCGTCGGGTCCGCCGCGAGCTGCACGATTCGCTCGCCCCCAGGCTTGCCGCCCTCCACATGCGGATGGAGCTGGCCGGCCTCTCGCTGACCGGCGACGCCGACCAGGCCCCGGCCCTGCTGGCCCAGGCCCGGGAGGACGTCAGCACCGCCATCGCCGACGTCCGGCAGGTGATCCGCGACCTCGACACGTCCGAGTCCCGGTCCACGCCCAGTCCCGGCACGCTGCGCCAGTTCCTGCACCGGCAGGTCCGCGCGTTCGAGGAGGCCGGGGCCGGTCGGCTCCGTTTCGTCACCGAGCTGCCGACCCTCGTCGACGGTTTCCCGGACCGTGTCCAGAACGAATTGAAGAATATCTCCGGCGAAGCCGTCGCCAATGTCGCACGGCACGCCCAGGCCACCGTCTGCCGGATCTCGGCCTCCATCGGCCGGAACGGCCTCGACCTTTCGATCGAGGACGACGGGGTGGGGATTTCCAGCGGTTCCGTCGGCGGAATAGGACTGCCGTCCATGTGTGTCCGCACCAGGGAACTCGGCGGGATTTTCTCGGTCGAGACCAGAGCCCCGCACGGCACCGTGATCCGGGTGCGACTGCCGCACTCGGTGCTCACCGGCGACGCGGACCGGACCGGTTGACCCACGCGTTCCCGCCTTTCTCCCACGGCCCGCCGGTACGGCGGAGTCCGTGTCCGACCGACCCGTGCCGCCCCCGGCCCGTCCCCCGGGTTCCCGCTATCCGCACCCTCTCCTAGGAGCTCCCATGGACCCGGTCGCGCCTCGAAACCTTCGTATCCTCGTGGTCGACGACCACGAGCTTTTCCGGGCTGGTTTACGCCAACTCCTGGACCGGATCGACTCCCTGACCGTCGTCGGCGAGGCCTCCAGCGGCGCCGACGTGCTCTCCGCCGTCGAACGCCTGGCCCCGGACGTCGTCCTGATGGACATCAGCATGCCGGGCACCGACGGCATCGAGGCGACCCGCACCCTGCTCGCCCGCCACCCCCGGGTCGCGGTGGTGATGCTGACCGCCGACGACAACGACGACTCCATCGTCGCCGCGGTCCGGGCCGGTGCCCGCGGCTACCTGGTCAAGGGCGCCGGCCTGGACGACGTGCGCCGGGCCATCACCGCCGTCAGCCAGGGCGGGGCCCTCTTCGGCCCGGAGGCGGCCGCCCACCTGTTGGCCCAGGTCAGGCGACCGGCTCCGGAGCGCGAGCCGTTCCCCGACCTGACTCCCCGGGAGATGGCCGTCCTGACCATGCTGGCGGACGGCCGCAACAACTCCTTCATCGCCAACGAGTTCGGGCTGTCGATGAAGACGGTGCGCAACTACCTCTCCCGGATCTTCAGCAAGCTGCAGGTCACCGACCGCGCCGAGGCCGCGGTCCGGGCCCGGCGGGCCGGGCTCGGCAGCTAGCGCCCGTCCCTGCGGGCAGGTCCGCGGACCTGCCCGCGGACCTGCCCCGGGGCGGAGCGGACCGGCCCGGGGCGGACCGGGCCGACCGGGGTGCCGTCACCTCTCCAGCTGCGCCCAGAGTTCGGCCTCGTTCCGGCTCAACGGGGCGGCCTCGGCACCGGCCCGCTCCGGGTGCCAGTCCGGCACGCCCGGCGGCGGCAGCACCGGCTCGGGCCGGCGCGCGCCCGGCAGCGCCGAGGGCGAGGTCAGCGGGGCCATGGCCAGCCCGAGCCAGATCATGCCGTCGGCCAGGTACCGGCCGGAGCGCCGCGCCCACCGGCGCAGCAGGAGACGACGGTGGGCACGGCGCAGAGCGGATCGCATCGGAAGGCCTCCGGCGGGACGGCAGCGGGGGGAAGCGGTGCTACCGCCATCCTGGTGACCTGCCGTCCCACCGTCATGGGGCGGGAATCCCCATCGCGCTGGGAAAGTTTCCTGGCCCCGTCCCGGCCCGCTACGCCGGAGCCGGGACCAGGACGATCTTCCCGCTGACGGCCGCGGTCTCCATCGCGCGGTGCGCGTCGGCCGCCTCGTCCAGCGCCATGGTGCGGCCCACCCGCGGGTTGACCAGCCCCTTCTGCAGCAGTTCCAGGACGGTCGCGAGGTCCTGCTGGTACGCGGCCGGCTGGGACTTCTCCAGGCTCCAGGCGTTGTAGAACAGCGTCCGCCGCCCGTCCGGGAGCAGCTTGGGCAGCACGATGCCGCCCAGGAACCCCTGGGCACCGACCAGCAGGTCCGGCTTGCCGCCCCGCAGCGCGGCGTTCTGGCCGTAGCCGACCATCACTCCGCCGCGCCGGACGGCCTGGTAGGAGCGGAGGAAGTGCGGTCCGCCGACCGGGTCGAAGACCGCGTCCACCGCGCCGCCCGGCAGGCCGCGCACCACCCGGAGGAAGTCCTCGGTGTCCCGGTCGATCGGGTGGCCGCCGAGCCGTCGCACCTGGTCGGCGCGGGCACCGGAGCAGGTGCCGTAGACGGTCACCTCGGCGAGCGCCGCCAGTTCCAGGAAGGCGGTGCCGACGCCGCCGGACGCGCCGTGCACCAGGACCGTCCCGCCCCGCCGCACCCGGGCGACCCGGTGGAGCATCTGCTGCGCGATGAAGTAGTTGAGCGCGAGCGCGGAGGCCTCGACCGGGTCCACCCCCTCGGGCAGCTCGACGAGCCGGTTGGCGGGCACGATCGCGTACTCCGCGTAACCGCCGCTTCGCACCAGTGCGACCACCCGCTGCCCCACTGCGGGGGCCCGGGTGCCCGGGCCCACCTGGTCGACCTCGCCCACCAGGTCGTATCCGGGGGTGAAGGGACGCTTCGGCCCGCCGGGGATGACCCCGGCGCGTAGCAGAATGTCACCGTAGGAGACGCCGGCGGCGAGCACCCTGACCCTGACCTGACCGACGGCCGGGGCCGGGAGTTCTTCGCTGGACAGCCGTAGGACCTCGGCTCCGCCGAGCCTCGGCACACTCACGTGGCGGTACCTCATCGTGGCCTCCGCAGTGGAGAGACGTCATGGAAGGAGTGGCACTGGTCCTCCGTGGGGGCGGACGGTCACGGGAGCCGGCCGCCAGGCCGTTCCCTGCCCCCGTATTTTTATATAGACTGAGTGTACAATGAATGTGATAGCACCCGCCTCAGGAGACGTCAACAGCCCATGAGCCCACGCCAGTACCGAGCCGGCCAACGCCAGGTAGCCGCCGAGCAGACCCGCACCCGCATTCTGGAAGCCGCCTGCGAGCTGCTGACCGGGGAGAAGGGCCCGGCCTCGTTCAGCATGGACGCCGTCGCCAAGACCGCCGGGGTGGCGCGGATGACCGTCTACTACCAGTTCGACTCGAAGACCGGCCTGCTGGAGGCGCTCTTCGACGATCTGGCGCTGCGCGGCGGAATGGACAGAATGCCCGCGGCCTTCATGCGGCCCAGCGGGAGGGAGGCGCTCTCCGCGATCCTCGACGTCCTCAGCGGCTTCTACGGATCCGGGCGGATCGCCCTGCGCCGGCTCCGCGGCCTGGGCATCCTCGATCCGGAGCTGGACACGGCGCTGCAGAGCCGCGGCGAGCGTCGGCGCGGCGGCCTCCAGGTGGTCCTCGGCCGGCTGCTCGCCGACCGGGACGCCGAGGTCGGCGAGGCCGAGCTGGAGGAACTGGTCGAGCTGCTGTTCATGCTCACCAGTTTCGAGACCTTCGACCTGCTGGCCGGTCCCGAGGGTGAGACCTCGGCGGTCGCCCGCCGGATCGAGGAGCTGATTCTCGCCGTTCTCGACCGCCGGCTCGCGGCTTCCTGACGCCCGGCCGGCGCACCACGCGCCCCAGGGCCCGTCACCCGCCCCTCGCGTCCCGAACCCCCCGCCGCCCGGCGACCCCCCTCCGGTC
>NZ_JBHXKE010000344.1:0-7317 GCF_042722765.1 Kitasatospora sp. NPDC058406 | reverse complement strand
GCGGGGAGATCAACTGTCCACCGGGGACTTTCCACGTCCGCCAGTGGGGAGATCAACTGTCCGCGAGCGGGGAACTCCTACTGTCCCTTGACAGTCCGCGCCCGGGTGCTGGCGAGGCGGTAGGAGTCGGTGCCGGTTTCAATGATGGTGCCGTTGAAGGTCAGGCGGTCGACGATGGCCGCGCAGAGACGCGGATCGGTGAAGGTCTTGGTCCAGCCATCTGGGGCTGGCACATGTTCCTTTTCGTGGATCGCCGCTGCCACCAGCCCGTATCCATCCTCCGTGGTCCTCGTTGGTCTTCGTGGTGGTGCCAGGATTCTCCAGGCGTTGCCTTGATCGGCCAGGTGCGAGGAAGGTGTGCCGGTGACAGCCCAGTTGCGGGTGGTCCAGGGTGGTGCCGTTCTGCTCGGCCCGGTCACCGCCGATCCGTGGGAGTTTCAGGCCGAGTGCGTCGAGGCATTCGTCGCCTCGTGGCGAGCCCGCGGGTTCAGTCCGGTGACGGTCGAGAACGACATCGGTCTGCTGGAGCGAACACTCACCGCGTTGGGCCGGCCCGCGTGGGACGTCACTCCCGAAGACATCGACCGCATCGTGGGCGACCTGGCTCTCGCTGGGCGGGCCGCATCGACCCGCCGCGACTACGTGCAGATCTTCAAGGGCTTTCACCGGTTCCTGCAGGTCCGCAAGGCCGTCGAGATCGAAGCCGGGTTCGGCGTCCAGCTGGTCTGCCCGGTCGATGAGTTCAACGCGTCCCGGCATGTCGGCGACGACTCCCCGGCCCAACTGCCACCACCGACCCCCGAGCGGGTGGCCGAGTTCTTCGACTTCCTCAAGACCCGCATCGCCACCGCCCGCAAGTACGCACCCGCAGCCCGGGACTATGCGATGTTCCGAACCCTCTATCACGCCGGCCTGCGCTCGGAAGAAGCGTCGCTTCTGGACCGCCCGGACGTCCACTTCACGCGGGGCCCGTTCGGCAAGCTCCACGTCAGGTTCGGGAAAGGCGCCCGCACCTCCGGCCCCAGACCGCGCTGGGTGCCGATGCCTGGACCGGCACCCAACTGCAGCGGCTCCTGGCCGAACGGGCTGGGCTGCAGCTGTCCTCCGCGTCCGTGTCCGCTCTGTTTAGCAAAGAGCCCTCCCAGGTGAAGATATCCACCCTGATCGCGTTGTGCACCGCGCTGGAATGCACCCCCAACGACCTGTTCGAGGTCGACACCACCCCCGTCAAGCGGCCCGCTGTCGCGCCGCGGCCGGTCGCGGACCTGCCGAAGGCAGCCTCGGCCCGGGGCCGTTCGATGCCTCCCCTGTGACCCGGAAATGAGGGCGGCATCGTGGGCGTCAAACAGAGCGACTGCATCGGCTGCGGAGCCCCGGTCGGCTTCATCGACCGGCACTACTGCTGCCGCTGCACCGCCCAGCAGAAAGAGGCAGCGGCCCGGGCCGCCTGCCCCCGCTGCAGCCAGCAGCGCGTTCTCCAGGCGGACACCGGCCAGTGCATCACCTGCTCACGCGTATGCACCGCCTGCGGACACCCGGTGCGGAGCAAGTCCGCGACACTCTGCCGCACCTGTTCGCGCCAGTCAGAACGCGACGCGGCCAAGAGGCTGTGCCCTCGCTGCAGCCGGCCCGGATATCTGCGTGAGGACACTGGCTGGTGCGGGCACTGCTCGCGGCCCCGCCAGAATAAGCAGCCGCCCCGGGCCTGCGAACAATGCGGCAGAGTACGGAAGCACGCGGGTCTGGGACTGTGCTCCGCCTGCTGGCAGCGTCACCCCGACCGGCCCTTCGTCCGGACCGAGCATCTCGCCGCCGAGCTCGACCAACCCCCGGAATGGTTAAGGAACTTCGCCGTCGATCTCGCTGCAAAGTACTCCGTCGGGCGAGCGTGCACAATGATCACTTCCTTGGGACGGCTTCTCCTGGACGGCCAGCCCAACCATCCCCAGGCCGTGCTCGAACGCTCCCGCCGGCCAGGACGCTCGATGGGCACTCTCGCCCGTGCGCTGGAGACCTTCTTCACCATGCACGGCCTGGCCATGGTCACTGATCAGGCCGAGCGACTCGCGGCCGGCCGCCGCCGACATCGAATCGACGCCACCCCCGAGGATCTGCGGCCAGCGGTGCAGGCATTCGCCGACTTCATGATGCACGCGCGCGAGCGAGCGCGGCGGGCCGGAACCCGGCCCCGCAGTGATGCGACCGTGGAGGCGGCACTGGCCATCGTGCGTGACCTCGCTTGGTTCCTCTCAGGCCGTCGAGGCAAGCAGGACTGGGCACTGGCCGACGTCCACGACATCGAGGCCTTCCTCACCAGCCAGCCCAAGGCCCGAAAGCACCGACTGGTTGTGCTCGGGCAGTTCTTCCGGTTCGCCAGGTCCCGGAAGATCGTGCTCGTCGATCCCGCCCGCGGCCTGACCTCCCGAGGACCGAGCGGTTTCACCGGGGCAACGCTGACACTTGATCAGCAACGCGTGCTGTTCCGTCGTTGGACCACGGCTCCGAATATCCACCCGCACGAAGCCCTGCTCGGCGTCCTTGCGTTGTTGCACGGCGCCTCGAGTCGCGAGGTCAAGATGCTCCAGACCGATGATCTCGACCTTCGGGCGAGGACCGCCCGGCTCGGCGACCGGCCGCATCCGGTGCCCTTGGACCCGGCATCCTGGACCGTGGTCGAACGCTGTCTGGCTCACCGAGAGGCTCAAAGGACCGGCAATCCGCATGTGATGGTCACCCGCCAAACGAAGTCGGGTCGGGGGCCGGCGTCCACCGCCTATGTCAGCCATGTCCTCGACGAGTGCGGCTTCCCGCCTCGCATGATCCGCTGCACCCGCCTGCTCGACCTGGTCAACACGATGGACCCCAAGCTCGTTGCCGCTGCCTTCGGGATGGACCCTGAAGCCACCATGATCTATCTCGCTGACCACATCGACGAGACCCGCTTGTCACAGTGGGAGACTCCAAGGACCTGACGCCTTATCAGAATTGATAGGGGTAGAGAGCGATCTTCTCTCGCTCGACATAGAGCTCGACCCAGGTGCCCGCGACTCCCTCCGGCAGTGGATCGGCCAGGTCAAGCAGGATCTGAGTGCCGTCCAAATCGAACAGGGCAGAACCGTCCTCTGTGGGGTTCAGCAGTCCCCGCAGGACGACGCAGCGCCCGCCCTGCCGGACCTCTGGCCCGGAACCGGCAGCCGGCTTGGCGTTCCGCCCCCACACGACATCTTCGTCAAGCGTCCACTCCACGTGGTACTCGCCCGGCTCCGCGGTCGGATCCCCGCACCAGCGGACCGCAGTGTGCCCGAAGGCCGTCCTGACCTGAGCCAGCAAGGGGCTCCCCGGGAACTCTGCGATCTTCTCTACCTCGACCAGCATCGTTCGATCATGCAGCATCCGCCTGGTCAACGGAACCTGTGAGGTTTCGGCGCTGCCTGGCACAGGTTCGCCGGAACATGTGCGCTTTGCCGAACAACTCGTTGGAGGCGATGGCGACGCTGTTCTTCTCCTCGCGCTCGGTCAGGACCTGGAAGAGGAGCTCGGCGCCGCGGCGGTCGAGTTCCATGTAGCCGAGTTCGTCCAACTATGCGGATATCGGCATAGCTGGACGAGTTCGGCTACCTCAACCTGGACCGCAAGGGCGCCAAGCTACTGTTCCAGATCTTCACCGAGCGCGAGGAGCGCAAGGCCACCGCGGTCGCCACGAACTCGCCCTTCACCGAATGGGACAAGACCTTCGGAGACGCCCGCCTCTGCGCGGCCATCGCCGACCGGATCACCTTCCGCTGCACGCTGATCCAGACCGGCACCGAGTCCTACCGCTACCAGGCCACCCAGGAATCCCTCTTCACCGCTCAGAGCTGACAACCCGCCAGGCAGCACCAAGGACTGACCACCACCGATGGCTGGCTCTGAGTATAAGAAGCGGTTCTGGCTCAGCTCGTGTTTGCGCCGTGAGGCGCCGTTGGTTCAGTGCTGGAGAGCGCAGTCGTCCGCTGCCAGGTGCAGGTGCCGAAGGGTTTCCAGTTCAGTGGTGGGGAAGGCGTGCAACCGCCACTTCTGAAGGTAGCCGTCCTCCCCGTGGGTTCGCCGCACCTTCTCTGCAGCCATCAGGACCGCATGCGCCAGGGAGGTGCGAGGACGTGTGGACGTCCACACGAGGGTGCCCTTCCCGTCCGGTGCGTCGAAGCTGGTCGACATGTCCGGGAAGCGACGGATCGTGATGTGCACGTCACTGTTTCGGCGACGAAGAATCCACCGCGCCTCTGCCGGTTCAAGGTCGAACGAGAACCGCTGGATGCCATGGGGGCCATAAAGGCCCGACACGCCCTTCAACAAGTCGGCGAGCGCGTTTGTACAGTAGCTGACGCCCTCCCGGTGCTTCGTCGAGCCGTCCCAGATCCTGCACGTCGCCCAGCCGGAGCCGCTCAGTTCCCAGCTGAAATGCAAGGACCTCGTCACTGAACCCCCCTGATCGTCTGCGGACAACGCTACAGCGGTGCTGAAGACGGGGGACGGCCGGGTACGCCACGCGAGAGTCAGCTGGACCAGTGCGTCAGGCACTCCGAGGAGCCCAAGGGGCTCGATCACGGCATGCTGTCGCAGTGCTCTCGCTTCGTGTGGGGCGGGCCCTGGCCACGACTTGTCAGGGAGGCAACCCGGGCCCGCGACCACACGTTATCGACGACGCCGACCCGGTCATTTCGGACACTCCGCCCAGACCCGCCCGGTCACCCGATCCATACCGTTCGTCATGGGCCGTTCCGGTCATTCGTAGGATCGGGGCACCCAGGGGTGCTGGGTATGGCTGTCACCCGACCGCCGATGATGTGGCTTCCACTGATTGGCCGCCCGGCACCCCGCGACGACTCGGCCGCTACTGAGGTTTTCAGGGTGGGGTCGGTGGTCTGAGAGTCAGGCCGGTGGCGGTCAGGCAATCCGTCGATCAGGTGGGGTCGGAGTTGGATTCGGCGCAACTCGCGGCGGAGTGTGCGGTCGACGTCGTCGGGCGTTCCGAAGGCGGTGTTCGCCATCGCTCTGCACACGAGTGACCAGGGGGCCTCGACGGGGTTCAGGTCGGGTGCCTAGGGCGGGAGACGGACGGTGGTGAGCCAGTCGTGTTCGGCCTCGTACCGTTTCAGCCCTGCTGACAGGTGGGTGTTGAGATTGTCCCAGACGACCACGATCGGTCCGCCGAGTTGGATGTGGGCCCGGACGAGCAGATCGCGGTAGTCCTTCCAGGAGAAGCTCTTGCGGGCTCCCTTGAGGAGGAGATGGTTGCGGGGCCGGTAGATCAGCCGGCTCTCGCCCGGGCGATAGCAGCACAGGGCGGCCACCGAGGTCCGGCGGCGGGATCTGCCACGGACCCGGACGACGGGGGTGTCTCCGCGCCGGCCCCAGGTGCGGGCGCGGGGCGGCGTCATGGAGAGTCCGGCCTCGTCCTCGAAGACGATCCAGCCCCCACACGCCGCCCCGATGCTTCTACCCGCGGCCAGTAGGGGTCGGACCCGGGCGCGGTTCCGGTGTCTCCACCAGTCCGTTTCCCGGGCCCGCCCTCCGAACCCGCCGAGCGGATCTCTCCGCAACGGGCTCTCCACGGGTTCAAGCCGTGGCGATTGCTGTCCCCGACAGGCGCGCTGTCCATGGGGTGTCGATCTTTGCGCCGCGATACCGGTAGCGGACAACCTCTACCGATTGCGGGTGGAAGATCTCCTGCTCTCCGTCCCTGATCTGCCATCCGGGCACGACCCGACGGATGAAGGCACCCCAGCTCAAGCCCTTGTGTCGTTTGCGGAGCCACTGCACCACACGCCACCACGCGAAGTAGCCGACGTAGGAGAAGGTCCGCTTGGACACCCCGTGCCTGAAGTAGTTGCACCACCCCCGGAGAACCGGGTTGAAATGGCGCAACAGGTCAGCGAGCATCCGATGCTTGTTGCTGCGGGTGATCTGCCGGACCTTGTCGATGATGGACGTGAGCGCCCTCTTCGATGGCCAGGTGTAGACGTACCGCTTACTGACTTCGGCGCTTCGAGGTGATTGGCCTGTTTGTGTAGCTGACCGGCGGTCATCTGCGCGCTATGCCGTTGATATGCGCTATGCGGATGGGGGCGGTCTGACGGCGAAGGCGCGTCAGTACCGCGAGTCGGTGCGGCTGGAGGCAGCCGTGTTGTTCGAGGACGGGGTTCCGACGAGGGAGGTGGCCCGCAGGCTGCGGGTGACCGCGAAATCGGCCTACCAGTGGCACCAGGCCTGGCGGGAGGAGGGGGCCGGGGCGCTGGCTTCACGGGGCCCCGGCGGGCAGCGGTGCAAGCTGTCGGCACGGTGCCGGGAGAAGCTGGCCGAATACCTTGAGCAAGGGCCGGCCGTGCACGGCTGGGACCAGGACCAGGTGTGGACCGGTGCGCGGGTGGCCACGCTGATCGGCCGCAAGTTCCACGTGTCCTACAGCGTCTCGGGGGCCACCCGTCTGATGCGCCGGCTCGGCTTCACTCCGCAGGTCCCCGTGCGGCGGGCCGCGGAACGCGACGAGCAGGCCGTGGCCGCGTGGAGGGAAGCGACCTGGGCGGAGGTAAAAGCGCCCGGGCGGCCTGCGACGGATGGCTCTGCTTCGAGGACGAGGCCGGGTTCACCCGCAGACCGCCCACAGCACGCACATGGGGGCGACGCGGCAGCACTCCGGTCGTGAAGGTCTGCGGCCGCGGTTCCGGGCGGATCTCGGTCGCCGGGCTGCTCGCGATGCGACCGGGCTCGCGGACCCGGCTGTGCCACCGCGTCCTGCGGCACAGCGGTCGCAAGGGCGAACGCCGCAGCCTGTCCGAGCACGACTACATCGGCCTGATCGACGGGATGCACCACCTGGTCAGGGCACCGATCGTGCTGGTGTGGGACCGGCTGAACACCCACGTCTCCCACGCCATGCGGGACCTGATCGGCGCACGGGACTGGCTGACGGTGTTCGTCCTACCCGCATACGCACCCGAGCTGAACGCGGTCGAGTACCTGTGGGCCCACGTCAAACGAAGTCTGGCGAATCTCAGCAGCGTTGCCCTCGACCGACTCGAAACCCTCGTCCGAAACCGTCTGAAACGCCTGCAGTACCGCTCCGACGTCCTTGACGGCTTCTTCGCCGCGACCAGACTCTCCCTCGGCCTCCCGCCATCGTCACCTTGAAGCGCCGAAGTCAGTATTCGTCCCTCTCTTGACCTGCCGCTGGATGCGGAAGCGTCGGGTAGCCGGGGCCCATTGCTGGACCCCGGCCCCCTCAGAACCGGGCGTGCCCGCTTTCCAGGCACCACGGCTCAAGCAAGCCCCGAGGAC
>NZ_JBHXKE010000343.1:0-7420 GCF_042722765.1 Kitasatospora sp. NPDC058406 | reverse complement strand
GCGGTGGGGACGAGGTCCCAGGCGTGGGCCCAGGCCTCCTTGCGGTCGAGGAAGGCGAGGAAGTCGTGCGGGTCGGTCAGAGCCCGCCAGGCGGCCTGGGGGTCGTCGCGGTTGAGGTGGAGGCGGGCGGCGCCGGCGGCGGCGGCGAGCGAGTCCAGGTGCAGACCCCGGGTGAGCACCTCGTCGAACTCGGCGGCGGCCTGGGCGGTGCGCCCACGGGCGGCGGCGGTGAGACCGCGCACGGTGGCCGACAGCCCGCCGGAGCCCACCTGGCTCCGGGGGTAGCGCTTCTGGAAGGCCGTGAGGCCACGTTCCGCGTCGTCCCAGCGCCCGGCTTGCCAGTCGGCCATGATCTGATGGCAGTCCAGGTAGAGCTCCACCATGGGTAGCCGACTGGCCGGCGCCATGGCCCTCGCCCCGGTGATGGCGGCGGCGGCCCGGGCGTCGTTCCCGACCGCGATCGAGCGGCCGGCGGAGCCGCAGACGATCATCGCGGTGCTCTGGAGTACCTGCAGGTCGGTGCTCTCGCGGGGCAGCGCCGCCAGCAGCGCGGGGACCGCGGGGTCGGCGGCGGTGCTCAGCAGGGTCATCTGCGCGAGGTCGAGCATCGCCCGGGCCTGGCGGTCCTCGTGAGCGGCCAGGAGGGAGCGGCCCCGTTCGACCATGGCCCGCTGTTCCGCGAGGGCGAACCGTCCCGTCTCCGACAGGGCCAGCAGGGCCAGCCGCCTGGCGGCGGCGATCGGATCGCTGTCCCCCGCCTCCGTCAGGGCGGCCAGCACTTCCTCCTCGCCGGAGAATTCACCGCCCCGGTAGATCATGATGGCGCCCAGACTCGTCCTGATCGTTGCGCGGACCGGCGCGCTCAGGCCGGGCAGCCGCATGATCCGGCGCAGGGCGGCGGTGGTGGCGGTGTACTGCGTGCCGGCGGCGACCGAGAAGGCCAGGGCGGTCGCCGCGCGGCTGAGCTGTTCGGGGGTGAGGCCGGGCTGGTCGAGGATCTCCTGGAGCAGTGCGGCGGCGGTGCCGTGGTCGCCGACCGCGAGGGCCTGGTCGGCGGCCTCCTGGGCCCGGGGCAGCCAGGCCGCCCGGTCGCCCAGGGCGCGGGCGTGGTGGGAGATCTGCACCAGCGGCGGTGGGTCGAGCGTCTGCAGTGCCGCCAGGACCCGCCGGTGGTTCCGGTGGCGCACCGGTCCGGGGAGGGAGTCGTAGACCGCCTCCTGGGCGAGGACGTGCGCGAACGTGTAGGTGTCCGGGCCGGTCTGACGCAGCACGGCGGCGGCCGTCGCGGCTTGCAGGGCGGCGGCGGTGCGGTCCTCGTCCAGGCCCGCCGACAGGGCGAGCAGTGACTCCCCGGCGGGAACGGCCAGGACCGCGGCGGCGTCCACCAGTGCGGTTGCGTCCGGGCCCAGCCGGGCTCGCCGTTCGGCGAGTACCTCGTTGAGGCTTCGCGGCACCCGCAGCGCGCCCGGGTCGGTGCCGGCGGGAGAGTCCGCGAGGGTGAGCAGGTCCTCCTCGATCACCAGCGGCAGGCCGCCGCTGCGTTCGAGCAGGGTTCGCACCAGCTCCGGCGCGGGCTCGCCGCCGAGCAGGTCCCGGGCCATCGTTCTCAGCTCGGTCTCGCCCAGTCGGCCGAGCCGGATCTCCGCGCCGCCCGTCCCGGGTGGGCGTCGGAACGGTGCCCCCAGCACCGGCCGGCCGGCCGGGAGCTCCTCCGCCCGGTAGGTCATCACCAGCGCCGAGTCCGTCGGCATGTCCATCGCGAGGAGGAGCAGCAGTTCCCGGGTGGCCTCGTCCGCCCAGTGGACGTCCTCGACCACGAGGACCGCCGGTGCCACCGCCTCCAGCAGGGTCCGTACCCCCGACACCACCCGGAACCGCTGCACACCGGCCCCGGAGGTCCCGGCCTCCACTCGTGGCGGCTCCGGGGGCAGGGCGCCGGCGAGGTCCGGCAGCAGCGGTGCGAGGGCGCCCGTCGACGCGCCCAGTCGCTCCGCCGGCGGCAGCCACGGTCCGACCCGGCGCAGCGCGTCGATCACCGGCCCGTACGCCAGCGGCTCGCGCAGTGGATGGCAGCCGCCCGTCAGGACTCGCAGGCCGCGGTCGGCGAGGACCGACGTGGCCTCCGCGACCAGCCGCGACTTGCCGATCCCGGCCTCCCCCTCCACCAGGACCACCGCCGGGCGGACGTCGGACACCGAGCCGAGCAGTGTCCGCAGTTCCGCGGCACGTCCTGCGAAGGAGGACTCCCGTGCCCCGGGGAGGGGCGGTTCACCACCGAGGTCGTGCACACCCAGCTCCCATCGAACCGGCAGTTTCCACGGAGGACGGGACGGGCTGTACTGCCTCATTCAGGGCACCCTAGCACCGCGTCGGCAGCGGGAAGGATCAAGGGCGCGGTGGCGCGTCCGTTCAGGTTGCCGGGGCCGGGGGCGAGGTCCGTACGAGGACGAGCCGCCCGGTGGTCTCGCTCAGCACCGCCTGTGCGGCGGGGGCGAGTTCGGCGTCGGTGACGAAGCAGTCGATCTCGGGGAGCGTGGCGAAGGCGCTGAGGCCGACGACGTCCCACTTGCTGTGGTCGGCGACGGCGACCACCCTGCGGGCCGAGGCGATCAGGGTCCGGTTGGTCTGGGCCTCCGCGAGGTTGGGGGTGGTGAGGCCGGCGCGTTCGGAGACGCCGTGTGCGCCGATGATCAGGGTGTCCGTGTGCAGGGACCTGATGGCCTGGTCGGCGAGCGGGCCGACGAGTGCGGCCGACGGGGTGGGGGTGCCTCCGGTGAGCAGCAGGACGGGTGCGTTGCCGTTGCCGTTCTCCGCGGCGGTGCGGACGAGGTCGGCGACGGGGAGGGAGTTGGTCACCAGGGTGAGGCCGGGGATGTCGAGGAGTTGCCGGGCGACGGCGTAGGCGGTCGTCCCCGCTCCGACGGCGACGACGCTTCCGGGTTCGACGAGTGCGGCGGCGGCGCTCGCGAGGGCTTCCTTGGCGGAGGGTTCCAGCCGGGACTTGGCTTCGAAGTCGGGTTCCTCGACGAGGGTGCTGACGACGGCTCCGCCGTAGGTCTTCTCGATCGCGCCGGTGCGGGCGAGGGCTTCGAGGTCCCGGCGCACGGTCATGTCGGAGACGCCGAACCGGTCGGCGAGCTCCGCCACGCGTACCGCGCCGTCACGGCGTACGCGGTCGAGGATGAGCGCCCTTCGCTGCGGCGCCAGCAGCCCCGTGTCCTCCACGATCTCACTCCGACTTTCCACGCCGCTGCCGGCGGCCACCACGGTCGGCGCAGGAAAGCACCACGACTCACGGGACTGGGGGGCGAACGTGGTGGATCGCGCCCGTCCGGTCGCCACCATAGTTGAACATGAAACAACGGACAACCCTGTGCGAGCGGGAAGGGCCGCACCCCGGCGTGCACGGCCGGCCATGCCCGCGTCTCGGGCGTTCGGGCCGGATCGCCGAGGCGCGCGGTGCGACGTTCCGGCTGTCCGGTGCCCGCCCTCCCGGGTTCGCCGGCGGCCTCGGAGCAGGGGCCCGGCGCGCCGCCGGTCCGCGATTCGGGCAAAAGCACAAAACCTGTCGATACCCCTGGACGGGACGCGCGCAGAGCGGATAGAAAGCGCGCAACGGCAATCCGTACACCCACGGCCGCCGTTCGCGAGGCCGCTTGCCGCGCCTCGCCCGCATCCGGCGCCCGGTCACCGATGCCCGCGCCGATGCCCCGCTCCCGCAGTCCGCCCGCAGCCCGCCGTCCGCCGTCTCGTCGAAGGCGCCGGGCGCGAGCGGGCCACCCGGTACGCCGACAGTTGAGGTCGCCCCATGCCCCTGACCCTTGCCGAGCTCCGCGCCCGCACCTTCAGCACCGTCCGTCTCCGCCAGGGTTACGACGAGGGCGAGGTCGACGAGTTCCTCGACCGCGCCGAAGCCGAGCTCGTCCGCCTGTCGAACGAGAACGAGCACCTGCGGGCCGCCATCGCCGCGGCGCTCCTGCGCCCCGCAGCCACGGGGGCGAGCACCGGCACGCCCGGCCCGGTGCTCCCGTCTCCGCGTCAGACCGAGCGCCGTGCCCCGAACGGCGCCGAGGAGGCCGCCCGGGCCCTCGAACTCGCTCAGCGGATCGCCGACCGGGCCGTCGAAGGTGCCCGCGCCGAGGCCCGGAGCGTCATCGCCGCGGCCCGCGCCCGCGCCGAGGCCGTCGAAGGCGCCGCACGGGACGGCGCCCATGCCCTGGAACACGACACCCGCGCCTGGATCCAGGAGGTGATCGGCGGCCTGGAGGCGACCCGGAGCGCTCTTGAGGCCGGGATCCAGGGTCTGCGGTCGTTCGAATCCGAACAGCACCACCGGCGGAGGAGCTACCTGGAGCAGCAACTGCGCAGACTCCGGCCGCCTACCGGTGACGGGTCCACCGCGGTCGAGCGCGGGCCTGCGGCGGCGGACCTTCACCCCGTCCGCCCCCGCCCGCCGGCCGACCCACCACCGGGCGCGGCCGACCCGCCGGTCACCGCCCTGCCGCACTCCGTGAACACCCCCATCCCGGGCCTGCTTCTCAAAAGGGTCGCCGCCACGGTCCACCGCGCCGCCGTGCACCGCCACCCGGCCCGCTGAGCCGCAGGTCGACCGCCCCGGTCGATGCCCCGGACATGTCGGGAAGACCCGGGCGCGTGTGACGCGCGTACGCCCCTCGTGTCGACCGCGAAAGACCTGTACCTGCACCGTCACCTCGGGCACCCTGCCGGTACCGACACGATCCTGCCCCCGACCCGGCGGGCACCCTGGGGAGCCCCAGGGCACGGTCAACCGATAGCAGATCGTGACACGCCTGCCGCCGGTCACCTCCGAACCGGATGGGAGGATCCCGTTCCCGGCCACTTCCGACTCCTCGCGGATGCCGGTCGCGCCGCCCCGCCCAGCAGAGGAGCACCCGTCGTGCGACATCTCTCCTGCCTGTTCCCCCACCGCCGGACCCTGCCGGCCGCCCTCACCACCACCTCGGCCCTGCTGCTCACCGCGTGTGCCGGCACGGACGCCCCGAAGAGCGCCGTCGACAAGGTCCAGGCGGCCGTCCCCGCCGCGCAGCGGGCCGCCGGGGTGCTGCGCATCGGCTCCGACCTGAACTACCCGCCGGTGGCGTTCCGCGGTGTGGGCGGGAGGCCGGACGGCCTCGACCCCGACCTGGCCTACGCCCTGGGGAAGGTCCTCGGTCTGCGGGTCGAGATCGTCGATACGCCGTTCGAGAAACTGATCCCGGGCGTCAACGCCAGGGAGTTCGACGTGGCGATGTCGGGGATCAGCGACACCTCCAAGCGCCGCAACGCGCTCGGTGAGGACGGCATACCGACCGGAGGGCCGGGCGTGGACTTCGTGGACTACTTCATCGCCGGTACCTCGATCATCGTGAAGAAGGGCAACCCGAAGGGGATCCGGACGCTGAACGACATCTGCGGGCACACGGTCGCGGTGCAGCGTGGCACCACCCAGGACGAGATCGTCGGCCGCCAGGTCGCCGCCTGCGACCGGCGGGGCAAGCCGCTGCAGGTCCGCCGCTTCGACGACGACAGCCAGGCCCTCGCCGAGGTGGCGGCCGGCAGGGCGGTGGCCGACTTCAACGACCTGCCGGTGGCGGCGTACGCGGCCAGGACCACCGACGACGGCAACCGCTTCGAGGTGACGGGCATGCAGACACAGTCCAGCCCGTACGGGATCGCGCTGAACAAGAGCGACACGGCTCTGCGCGACGCGGTGGTGAAGGGACTGGACCAGCTGATGCGCAGCGGCGAGTACGACACGATCCTCGCGAAGTGGGACGTCAGCGCCGGCGCCGCCCAGGCTGCCGCGATCAACGGAGGTCTGTGACCCGAGCGGCGTCGCGCGGGTGGCCGGAAGCCGCTGCGGTCTCCCGCTGTGTACGGGCGGGCGAGGGTGCTCGCCGAACGCCCCGACGTGACCGCCGCCGTGGGGCAGGAATTGCTGCTGGGGCGCCGTCACCCGGAGACCGGGCCCGCCCGCGGGACGGGGCGGACGCGTCGGACGGCGGGTGGCACGGAGCAAGGTGAACGGGTGTACGAATCCAGTCGTTTCGGAGATCAAGCTGCCAACCGGTGAACAGAATCGGAAAAATTGAACTGCAGCGCGGGTTCCCTGCCGGCCTGGAACAGACCCCACACCCATGCCCTTGCGCGTCAATGTCATTGACGAGACAGGAGTGTCCGGATGGCCCGCTTGCGCGTTCCCCGACCTGCAACCTTCGCCGCCGCGGCGGCAACTGCCCTGTTCCTCCTGGGTTCGGCGCCCGTCGCGGTGGCCGAGCCCTCCGAACTGCTGCCGGCCTCACGGCTGCTCCCGATCCCGCAGGGAGCGATCCACAGCCTCGCCAAGGGGCTGAACAGCAGCGGCACGGTCATCGGCGAGTACTACGTGGAGGGCTCCGACGGGCCGCTCGCGATCCGGTGGAACGCCGGCCGCCCCGGCTACACCCGCCTCGCGCCGCTGCCCGGTGAGAAGTACAGCCGCGCGACCGCGCTCAGCGACGCGGGATGGGTGATCGGCCTGTCCTACGACGCCCTGCCCGCCTTCCACCCCGTCCGCTGGACACCGGGCGGCACCCCGACGCGGTTGGCGCTTCCCGGCGGGTCGCGCGGCGGCAACGCGTCGGCCGTCAACAACGCCGGGGTCGCGGTCGGCGACGCCTACGAGGAGGACTACCGCTCCCACCCCCTGCGCTGGCGGTCCGACGGCAGCAGGACCGACCTGCCCGTGCTGCCCGGCGACAGCAGCGGCACCGCGACGTCGATCAACAACGCGGGCACGGTGGTCGGGTGGACCGAGCAGCGCGACGGCGCCGGTGGCCCCGCGCACCCCGTGCGCTGGAACGCGGCGGGTGTCGTGAGCGCACTGCCCCTCCCGGCCGGGTTCGTCGGGGCCCGGACGAGCCAGATCACCGACAACGGCGTCGTCCTCGGTCACGGGCGGCTTGCCGGGAGCACGGAGTACGACCGGGTGTTGGTGTGGGCGGCCGACGGCACCGTCCGCGACGCCGGGCGCGGGCGGGGATACGACGTCAACCGGGCGGCCACCGCCGTGGGGGCTTCGCTGCAGGACTCCCCGAACGGCGACCCGGCCCGGTGGAACGCGAACGGCACGCGGACGGTTCTCGCCAATCCGGCGGAAGCGGCCGGCGAGGCGCTGGCGATCAACAACCTTGGGACGGCGGTCGGTTACGCGTGGCCGCCGGTCGGCAACGCGGCGCTGGACAAGGCCCTGCTGTGGAAGCCCGACGGTACGGTCGTCCCGCTGCCGCCGTCTCCCCTCGGCCCCTACGGCTCGGCTTCCGCGATCAACGACGCCGGCGTGATCGCCGGGGTCGCCGTCGGCACCGACGGCGCCGGGAACGCGACGACCTGGCGTGCGACCGTCTGGAAGCGCTGACAC
>NZ_JBHXKE010000342.1:0-7448 GCF_042722765.1 Kitasatospora sp. NPDC058406 | reverse complement strand
ACGCACCCGCGTACCGGGCCCGAGGCGTTCCGGCGCGCGGAGCTCGCGGAGCCGGCCGCACCGGCAGGACGGCCCACCGGGCCCGGGAACGAGTCCGGCCCCGCCGCGTGGTGCGGCGGGGCCGGAACCCGGTCACTGTCCTCGTGCCGGTGCTTCCAGGCCCTAGGCCCGGCCGACGAGCTCGGGGCGACGGGCGGCCTGGCGGCTCGCGGGCTGGATCGCCTTCAGGTGCGCGGGCATCCGGCGGATCATCGCGAGCAGCAGCACCAGACCGGCGCGGGACAGGTAGATCATGGCCTTGACCGGCGAGGCGCTGGGCGTACCGGTGGTGCGCTCGCGCATGGCGACCGGCACCTGGCGCACGACGAAGCCGCAGCGGGCCGCGCCGACCATGCTCTCGATGGTGTCACCCAGGTACTCGACCGGGTACCACTGCGCGAAGAACTCGATGAGCGGCTTGTTGCACGCCTTGAAGCCCGACGTGGTGTCGGTCAGGCGGGTGCGGGTGATGCGCGAGAGCACCACCGACAGCAGCTTCATCGCCCACTTGCGCGGGCCGCGCACCTTGTAGCTGCCCTCGCCGTCGAAGCGGGCGCCGATGACGAGGTCCGCCTCGTCCAGCTTGGCCAGCAGGGCGGGGACGTAGGCGGGGTCGTGCTGACCGTCGGCGTCGCACTGGATCGCGACGTCGTAGTCGTGCAGGTGGGCGTAGCGGTAACCGAACCGCATCGCGCCGCCGACCCCGAGGTTGTAGGGCAGCTGCGCCACGCGGGAGCCGGACGCCGCGGCGACGGCGGCGGTGTTGTCCACCGAGCCGTCGTCCACGACGAGGGTGTCCACGCCGGGGAGCTTCTGCTGGATCTCGCGGAGGATCTTGGGCAGGCCCTCCGACTCGTTCCAGGCGGGAAGGATGATCAGTACCCGCTTGCCGTCGATCATGCCCTCACCTCGGGGTTGGTCGAGCCGCTCGCCTGCTGGTTCGCACCGGCGATCGGGAAGCCGTGGTGCTCGGCCAGGTGGGCGCGCATCATCGCCACGTCCTCGGCCAGGGTGCGGGTCTCCGCCTCCAGCCGAGAGGCCTCCCAGCTGAGGTGCAGCGACACCAGCAGGACCAGGACGAAGCCGGCGAACAGCACGAGGCTCACGCCGGACGCGATACCGAGCCGGCGCGCGGTTGAGTCCAGGATCGTGGGGAAGAACCCGAGCGGCGCCACGATGACGCCGATCGCGAGCCAGATAGCCGCGTACTTCTCCCGCAGCTGCTGGCGACGCAGCAGCTCCAGGATGTAGACGACCACCAGCACGCCGGTGATCGAAGTGATGACGGTGAGTTGCACGACTGGTTGCGCCTTTCAGCGGCAGTGGCGTGGCCAAGGAAAAGACATATTAAAGGCATGGCGTGAACGAATGGCCGCCGCCGGGGGTGCTGGGCGGGGCCGAGGGGTGTCACACCTCTGACGACTGGCGTGCTGCCGGGGTCGCCCGCTCCCGCGCCGAGGGAACGACCGGAGCGGACAGGGAACGGGCCAGCGCCCATAGCATGGCAGCCGCACTCACCGCCGCACCAGCCAGGTACCCGAGTTCGACCCGGGTCGCGATCTCGCCCGGCGACAGGGTCACCGCGACCAGGACGGCGGTACCCGCCAGCCAGGCCAGCAGCTGCCGCTGGTGGCGGCCGAGCGAGAGCAGCGCCTGACCGAACACGGTCGCCAGCATGTAGCAGAGGGTGCCGAGCACGAGCCAGAGGAAGTCGGTCGACCCCAGCACGTCCTGCGCCTTGAACAGCACCTGGATGGCCCACGGCCCGAGGACGACCGTCGGCAGACCGGCCGCCGTGCACATCAGCACGACGATGCCGCCGGTCCGCAGCAGCACCTTCCGGAACTCCGCCTGGTTGCCCGCGGCGGCAGCGCCGGACAGCGAGGAGACCAGCGAGGCCTGGATCGCGGCGTAGGCGAACAGCGGGACGCGGGCCAGCACCACGGCGTTGGCGAGCGCGGCGATCAGCGCCTTCGAGGAGGGCGAGAGCGAACCCACGCTCACCACCGCGGCGTTGACCATCAGCTGGGCGAGCAGGGTGGACCCGGTCAGCAGGCCCAGACCGGTGGTCACGTCGCGCCAGGCCGGGGCCGGGCCGCCGCGCCGGTCGGCGAACACCTTGCGCATCCCGATCACCGAGGCGGCCAGCGGCGAGATCACCAGGATCAGCGCGAACGCCAGCGGCGAGTGGGTGCCGAACAGCGGGATCAGCGCGGCCAGCCCGATCCGCAGCCCGCCGTCGACCGCGAGCTGGGCGCCGTACGCGCCGAAGTGGCCGAGCCCGGCCAGCGCCCCGCGGGCGACCGAGCTGACGGCGAGGCCGACCAGGGCGCCGCCGAGGCCGGCGACCAGCCAGAGGTCACCGGAGAAGAAGCGGTCGGCGATCGGCCGGGCCGCGGCGGCGACCACCAGCAGCACGACGGCCAGCACCACGACGGTGGCCAGCAGGACGCGCCGGATCGCCGGACCCGGCCCGCGACCGGCCACGTCGCGGGCCGCGACCAGGCGGTTGAGCTCCAACTCGACCGGGGAGAAGAGTCCGTACCCGACGGACATGACCACGGTCCAGAGCATGTTGACGCCCGCGACCTGGGTGGTGTCCAAGCTGTGCCCGGCAAGCGCCAGGAAGATGTACGACGAGACACCGAGCACGACGGTGCCGCCGAGAACGAGCCGCACGCCCGGGGGCAGCGCCCCCAGCAGCTTGGCCACCGGGTTCGTCATCGCAGGGAGGCCTTGGCCTTCAGCGGCTCCCACCAGGCGCGGTTCTCGCGGTACCAGGTGATGGTGGCGGCCAGGCCGTCCTCGAAACGGACCTGCGGGGTGTAGCCGAGCTCCTCGCTGATCTTGGTGATGTCCAGCGAGTAGCGCAGGTCGTGGCCCTTGCGGTCGGCGACCGGCTCGACCATGGACCAGTCGGCGCCGGCGGCCTGGAGCAGCAGCTCGGTGAGCTCCTTGTTGGTGATCTCGGTGCCGCCGCCGATGTTGTAGACCTCGCCGGACCGGCCCTTGCGCATGGCCAGCTCGATGCCGCGGCAGTGGTCGGAGACGTGCAGCCAGTCACGGATGTTGCCGCCCGTGCCGTACAGCGGCACCTTCCTGCCGTCCAGCAGGTTGGTGGTGAACAGCGGGATGACCTTCTCCGGGAACTGGTAGTGCCCGTAGTTGTTGGAGCAGCGGGTGACCACCACGTCCATGCCGTGCGTGCGGTGGTAGGCGAGCGCCAGCAGGTCGGAGCCGGCCTTGGAGGCCGAGTACGGGGAGTTGGGCGCGAGCGGCCACTCCTCGGTCCACGAGCCCTCGGAGATCGAGCCGTAGACCTCGTCGGTGGAGACGTGGACGAAGCGGCCGACACCGTGCTTCTTGGCCGAGTCCAGCAGCACCTGGGTGCCCAGGACGTTGGTGACCACGAACGGGCCCGCGCCCTCGATGGACCGGTCCACGTGGGACTCGGCGGCGAAGTGCACGACCACGTCGTGGCCGGGCATGACCTGGTCGACGGCGTCCGCGTCGCAGATGTCGCCACGCACGAAGGTGTAACCGCTGTGACCGGCGACGGACGCCAGGTTGGCCTCGACGCCCGAGTAGGTGAGCTTGTCGAAGACGGTGATCTGATCCGTTGCGTCGGCGCTCAGCAGCTGCCTGACGAACTCTGAACCGATGAAGCCGGCGCCGCCGGTAACGAGGATGCGCATAGTGCGGGCAGTCTACCGGTGCACCCCGGGGCCATCGCCCCGGGTCAGCAGCAGGCTCCGAACCTCACATAAGCTGCGCGCATGCGTGGAATTCTCTTGGCGGGCGGTACCGGGTCACGTCTGTGGCCGCTGACCCGAGCAGTCTCGAAGCAGCTCCTCCCCGTCTTCGACAAGCCGATGATCTACTACCCGCTGTCGACCCTGGTCATGGCCGGTATCAGCGAGATCCTGATCATTACCACCCCGCAGGACCAGGAGCAGTTCCAGCGCCTGCTCGGCGACGGCTCCCAGTTCGGCCTCAAGCTCGAGTACGCCGTCCAGGAGAAGCCCGAGGGCATCGCCCAGGCCTTCGTGCTCGGCGCCGACTTCATCGGCGACGAGCCCGTCGCGCTGATCCTCGGCGACAACATCTTCCACGGCAGCGGCCTCGGCACCCGGCTCGCGGAGCGCACCTCGCCGCACGGCGGCATGGTCTTCGCCTACCCGGTCGCCGACCCGACCGCGTACGGCGTGGTCGAGTTCGACGACAACGGCCAGGTCATCTCCATCGAGGAGAAGCCCACCCAGCCGAAGTCGCGCTACGCGGTGCCCGGTCTCTACTTCTACGACAACCGCGTGGTCAAGATCGCGTCGGGCCTCAGCCCGAGCGCGCGCGGCGAGCTGGAGATCACCGCCGTCAACGAGGAGTACCTCAAGACCGGCGAGCTGCACGTCACCATCCTCGACCGCGGCACCGCCTGGCTCGACACCGGCACGTTCGTCTCGATGGTCCAGGCCTCCGAGTTCGTGCGGGTCATCGAGGAGCGCCAGGGCTTCAAGATCGGCTGCATCGAGGAGGCCGCCTGGCGGGCCGGCCTGATCGACGACGCGCAGCTGCGCGAACTCGCCGAGCCGCTGTGCAAGAGCGGCTACGGCGACTACCTGATCGCCCTGCTCGACGAGGAGAACGCCCGGTGAAGTTCCGCGAGCTCTCCCTCCCCGGCGCCTTCGAGGTCACCCCGCAGCAGCACGGCGACCCGCGCGGCCTGTTCATGGAGTGGTACCGCTTCGACCGGCTGGAGGAGGTCGTCGGCCACCCGCTGAACCTCGCCCAGGGCAACCTGTCGGTGTCCGCCAAGGACGTCGTCCGCGGCATCCACTTCGCCGACGTCCCGCCCGGCCAGGCCAAGTACGTCAGCTGCGTCCGCGGCGCCGTCCTCGACGTGGTCGTGGACCTGCGGGTCGGCTCCCCCGCCTTCGGCCGCTGGGAGTTCGTCCGCCTGGACGACGTCGAGCGCAAGTCGGTCTACATCCCCGAGGGATTCGGCCACGGCTTCTGCGCGCTGACCGACGACGCCACGCTGTCGTACGTCTGCTCCGAGACCTACAACCCGACCGGCGAGCACGCGGTGCACCCGCTCGACCCGGACCTCGGCATCGAGTGGCCCACCGACGCCCCGCAGCTGTCCGCCCGTGACGACGCCGCCCCGTCGCTGGCCGACGCGATCGCCGGCGGCCTGCTGCCGGACTACGAGAAGTGCCTCGCCTTCACCGAGGGCCTGCGCACCCGCTGAGACCGTCCGATGCCCGGGTCCACCGCTCTGCGGCGGGCCCGGGCATCGTCGTCCGCGGGGCCGCGGCCCGGCCCGCAGCCCGGCGCTCGGCCCGGCGGAGGGGCGCGGACGGGCTCAGTATGATGGGCCAGCCACAGGGTCCCTGCCCTGTTCCGGCCCCGACTCCGACCAGCGGATGTGCCTCCACCATGACCACTCTGGAAATCCTGCTTCCGTACTACGGCGACGTCGCGCTGATGCAGGCAGCGGTGCGCAGTGTGCTGGCCCAGACCGACCCGGACTGGCGGCTGACCGTCGTCGACGACGGTCGGGAGCCCGGCGTGCCGGAGTGGTTCGCCGAGCTCGACGACCCGCGGGTCCGGTACTTCCGCAACGAGAAGAACCTCGGCGTCACCGGCAACTACCGCAAGTGCCTGGGCATGGCCGAGCACGAGTACATGATGTTCATGGGCACGGACGACATCATGCTCCCCAACTACGTCGCCACCATCCGCTCGATCCTGGCCCAGTACCCCGGCGTCGCGATGATCCAGCCGGGCGTCCAGGTCATCGACGGCGACGGCAAGCCCAGCAGCTCGCTCGCCGACGAGGCCAAGCGCCGGATCTACGCGCCCAAGCAGCAGGGCCGCACCCTGCGGGGCGGCGAGGACCTGGCGGTCAGCCTGCTCAAGGGCAACTGGCTCTACTTCCCGTCGATCTGCTGGCGCACGGACGCCGTGCGGACCATGGGTTTCCGCGACAACCTGGAGATCATCCAGGACCTCGCGCTCGTCATCGACCTGCTCCAGGCCGGCGAGCAGATGGTCGTCGACGACGTCCGGGCCTTCCAGTACCGCCGGCACGCGGTCAGCATCTCCTCCTCGTCGGCCTTCAGCGGCACCCGCTTCACCGAGGCCCGCCGGTACTTCCTCGACGCCGCCGACCGCCTCGACGCACACGGCTGGCCGCGGGCCGCCAAGGCGTCCCGGATGCACCTGTCGGCCCGGATCCACGCCCTCACCCTGGTCCCTGGCGCGATGCGCGCCGGCCAGTGGGACGGGGCGAAGGCCCTGCTGCGCAACGCCACCAGCACGGCCGCCCGCCCCCGCTGACCCCCGCTCACCACCGTCCCCTGGGAGATCTCCGCAATGACCGCACCGCACACGACCCCCTCCCGGGTGGCCGTCCTCGGCGGCACCGGCTTCATCGGCCGGGTGCTCGGCGCCCGCCTGCTGGAGCAGGGCGTCGAGGTCGTCAGCCTGGCCCGCAAGGCGCCGGCGGTGCCGGCCCCCGGCCGGTTCGTCGCCTTCGACATCTCCTCCGACGCCGCCGCCGACCTCACCGCGCTGCTCGACCGTGAGCGGATCGACACGGTCGTCAACGCGGCCGGCGGCATGTGGGGCCTGAACGACGAGCAGATGTACCAGGCCAACGTGGTCCTGGTGGACCGGCTGATCGAGGCGGTCTCCGCGATGGCCTCCCCCGCCCGCCTGGTCCACCTCGGCACCGTGCACGAGTACGGCATGGCGCCGGTCGGCACCGGCCAGCGCGAGAGCGACCCCGCCGCCCCGGTGATGGAGTACGGCAAGCTCAAGCTCGCCGCCACCGAGGCCCTGGTCCGGGCCGTCGAGGCCGGCCGGCTGGACGCGGTCTCGCTGCGGCTCGGCAACGTCGTCGGCGCCGGCCAGCCCGGCCACAGCCTGCTCGGCGTGATGGCCGCCAAGCTGGACGCCGCCCGGCTGGCCGGCGAGACCGCGCAGCTCTCCCTCCAGCCGCTCACCGCCCAGCGCGACTTCGTCGACCTCACCGACACCCTCGACGCCGTCCTGATCGCCGCCCGCGCCGACGTCCTCCCGCCGGTGGTCAACGTCGGCACCGGCACCGCCTCCTCCGCCCGGCTGCTCGTCGAGCTGCTGATCGAGGAGAGCGGGGTGCCCACCGAGATCACCGAGGTCCCGGCGCCGGACGGCACCGGCCCGGAGACCGAGTGGCAGCAGCTCGATGTCACCGTCGCCCGCGAGCAGCTCGGGTGGGAGCCCCGGCGCACGCTGCGCGAGGCCGTCCGGGACCTCTGGCAGGCCCAGGTCGCCTCCTCGGCCTGACCCCCGCGGCAAGCAGCACGGCAGTACGGCGGTACGAGACTCAGCGGGCCACCGGCCCCGACGGGCGCGGTGCCCGGACC
>NZ_JBHXKE010000341.1:0-7478 GCF_042722765.1 Kitasatospora sp. NPDC058406 | reverse complement strand
GCCAGTCGGGTGTGAGGTCGGAGGTGATGTTCAGACCTCGATCCGGCGGTGCCGGGCCTGGAGGGCCGGCTCGGGGGCCGGCGGGGCGATCGTCGCGGCGGGGGCGCCGACCGGCGGGAAGGTCTCGCCGTGCGAGAGGTTCGGCAGCCGGCCGAGCCAGCGGGGCAGGTACCAGTTGTGGTCCCCGAGCAGGGTCATCACCGCGGGCAGCAGGACCGCGCGGATGATCGTCGCGTCGATCAGCACCGCGACCGCGAGGCCGACGCCCATCTGCTTCATCGCCTGCATGGAGAGGGTGCCGAAGACCCCGAACACCGCCACCATGATCACCGCGGCGCTGGTGACCACCCCGGCCGTGGAGCGGATGCCGTGCGCGACGGCGGCCCGGGTCGGCATGCCCCGGTCGTGGCCCTCCTTGATCCGGGAGACCACGAAGACGTGGTAGTCCATCGAGAGGCCGAAGAGGATCACGAAGAGGAAGAGCGGCACCCAGGACTCGACCGCGCCGACCCCGGCGGTGCCGAGCAGCGAGGCGCCGACACCGTGCTGGAAGACCAGGGTGAGCACGCCGTACGCGGCGCCGACCGAGAGCAGGTTGAGCACCACGGCGGTGCCGGCGACGGCCAGCGAGCGGAACGAGGTCAGCATCAGGAGGAAGGCGAAGGCCACCACGAAGCCGAACACCAGCGGCATCGAGCCGGTCATCTTGGCGTTGAAGTCGTACGAGCCGGCGGTGCGACCGGTGACCGGGGCCTCGGTGCCGGGCACCTTGAGGACGGTGGAGGGCACCAGGTCCTCGCGGAGGGCCTTCAGCGCGCCGTTGCTGACGTCGTCGTTGCCGGTGCCGTTGAGCGGTATGTCGACGGTGGCGACGTTCTGCTCGGTGTGGACGGTGACGTCCACCGGGCCGTGCATCCGGCCGCTGGCCAGGGCCTTCGCCTTGAGGTCGGCGATCGCCGCGGTCATCGCGGGGGAGTCGATGTCGGTGGACTTGATGACCACGGAGGCGGGGGCCGGGCTGCCGGGGAAGGCGGCCTCGATCTTCTGCGAGACGGCGACCAGCCGGTTGCCCTCGGGCAGCTGCTGCTGGAACGTGAGGTTGGCGGTGTGCATGGTGAGCATGGGCGCGGACAGGCCGAGCAGGACGGCGCCGGCGAGGACGGTGGCGGCCAGCGGGCGGCGCAGCACGGGGGTGAGGACGGCGTTCCAGAACCGGCCGCCGGTGGTGGCGGCGTCGGCGCGGCGGAGCTTGCGGAGGAAGGGGACGCGGCCCTTGTCGACCCGGTCGCCGAGCATGGACAGCAGGGCGGGCAGCACGGTGAGCGAGCCGAGCACCGCGGTGACGACGACCACGATGGTGGCGTAGGCCATGGCCTGGAACTCGGCGATTCCGGTGAGGAACATGCCGGCCATGGCGACCACCACGGTGACGCCGGAGACCAGGACGGCCCGGCCGCTGGTGGCGGCGGCGACCTTCAGCGCGGTGTCCAGGTCGCGGCCGGCGGCCCGCTCCTCGCGCTCGCGGCGCAGGTAGAACAGGCAGTAGTCGACGCCGACGGCGAGGCCGACGAGGAGCATCACGGAACTGGCGTTGTTGCTGGTGTGGAGGAACCCGCTGCTGAGGGCGACCAGCCCGCCGGCCGCGACGAAGGCGGTGATGGCGAGGACCACGGGGAGGACGGCGGCGACCAGCGCGCCGAAGGCGATCAGCAGGATGCCGAGGGCGAGCGGGACGGCCGTCCACTCGGCGCGGGCGAAGTCGTCGGCGAACTGCTGGTCGATCCACTTGCCGGAGCTGGCGTCGCCGAGTTCGACCACGGTGAGGTCGGGGTGCTGCTTCTGCACGGCGGCGACGGCGTCCACCACGGCGGTGACGTTCTCGACCGCCTCGTCGTGATCGCCCTTCACGGTGAGCTGGACGAGGACGGAGTGGCCGTCCGCGGAGATCGCCCGGGTGTCGTACGGGGAGCGGATGCCGTCGGCCTTGCCGGTGCCGTCGACGCCCTTGATCACCTGCTCGACGGTGGTCCTGAAGGCGGGGGCCTCGGAGGTCAGGGTGGCGCTCTGGATCAGCACGGTCTCGCTCGCCGGGGACTTGAGTCCGGCGTCGTCGAGGATCTTGGCGGCCCGGGAGACCTGGCCGGGCATCGCCTCGGACTCCTTGACCTGGGTGCTTCCGTGCAGGCCGCCGAGGAACGCGGCGGCGACGACGAAGATCAGCCAGCCGAAGACGGCCGTCTTTCTGTGCCGGGCGCTCCATGCGCCCATCGCGGCGGCCATGCCGAGCTTGGTCTTCACGAGGTCCCCCTGGGAGAGCGGCCGGAGCCCCGGTGAGCGGGTGCGGCCGGTGGTACGGCGGTGGTCGGCCGCCGGGAGCGGAGGCCGGCTGCGGATCCGGCGTCGCAATCGACCTTAGGGAGACGGAGGTTGACGGAGTATCCGGCTGGCGGGGGAGTTCCCCCTGTGGTCTTCCTCGGGGGAGGGGTGGGGTTTTCCCTACCAGGGAACCCTGACTTCTCCTCCCTGCGGGAGGGTAAAAAGTCCACCCTGAGGGGGATCGGTCTCCACCCGGAGCACGAGGTCACGGGTGTCGTACGCGCGCGAAGATGGGTGCGGCCTCCGTACGGCGGCCTCAGGGGGATCGGCTACAGGGTTACGGGGGTTGCTTGCCGGCCGGCAAGCAAGCGGTCGTAGGATGATGCTCCCTGAATACTTACCTGCCGACCGGCTAGGTGCTGTGCCCCTGCACGGCCCGGGCCGGTCTCGATCCGTCGCCCGGCGTCCCGTCCCCCAAGGGCTGCGGTGAACCATGCCCAGGAGGCATCACGAGCATGTTCCACCGACTAGGACATTTCGTCGTCCGTCGCGCCTGGTGGGTGATCGCGGCGTGGGTCATCGCGATGATCGCCATCGCCGCATCGGCCCCGAAGATCACCGCGCAGACCGACGAGGCCTCGTTCCTTCCCAAGCACTACGAGTCGATCCAGGCCTCGGTGCTCCAGGAGAAGGCGTTCCCGGCCAACTTCACGCCGTCCGCACTCGCGCTCTTCGAGCGCAACGACGGTGCCCCGATGGACGCGTCCGACAAGGACGCCATGGCCAAGATCGTCCAGGGTCTCACCGACAAGAAGATCGAGCACGTCGAGAAGATCGTCCCGGCGAGCGAGCAGTCGACCTCCAAGGACGGCAAGTACGCGCTCGCCCCGATCGCCATCGACAAGGCCACCCAGCAGTCCGACGAGTTCGGCGAGGCCGCCAAGAAGCTCCGGGACGAGGGCAAGTCCCTCACCTCCGGGACCAACCTCAAGTTCCAGCTCGGCGGCGCAGCCGCCCAGGCGCTGGACCAGAAGGAGTCCTCCGGAGCCGCCGACGCCGTGATCGCGCTGGCCACCCTGGTGCTGGTCGTGATCATCGTCGGGATCATCTTCCGCAGCGTCCTCGCCGGACTGCTGCCGATCGTGGTCTCGCTGATCATCGCCATGCCGGCGGCCAACGGCCTGATCGCCTACGCCACCAAGGCGTTCAAACTGGAGAGCACACCGGTCCTGTCGGCGATCCTGATCGTCGTGGTGCTCGGTGTCGGCACCGACTACTTCCTGTTCCTGGCGTTCCGCTACCGCGAGCGGCTGCGCGCCGGTGACGACCGCAAGGAAGCCGTCGCCAACGCGGTCGGCCGGGTCGGCGAGGCCATCGCCTCCGCGGCCGGCGCGGTCACCGTCGCCTTCGCGGTGCTGATCCTCTCCAGCCTCGGCATGTTCAAGGCGCTCGGCCCGGCCCTGGCCATCGCCGTCGTCGTCACCGCGTTCGCCTCGCTCACCCTGGCCCCGGCCCTGCTCGCCGTCATCCCGGCGCGCGCGGTCTTCTGGCCCGGCAAGAAGTGGATGAACGAGCCCAAGGACGCCCGCTTCCTCGCCCTCGGCCGCCTGGTGCAGAAGCGCCCCGCCCTGGTCGCCGTGGCCTCCGGCGGCGTGCTGCTGGCCCTCTCGGCCGGCGCCCTCGGCTACAACGGCACCTTCGACCTCGCGGGCAGCTCCATGCCCAAGGACAAGGAGTCGATGGTCGTCCAGGACAAGCTGGTCAACGGCTTCTCGGCCGGCGCCGCGGACCCGAGCCACGTCTACCTGACCACCACCGGCGGCGGCAAGCTCGACGCGGGTGCGTTCGAGGGCTTCGCCGCCAAGCTCGGCGGCGTTCCCGGCGTGGCCACCGCCGCGTCGAAGCCCCAGCTCAGCGAGGACGGCGCCACCGCCGACTTCACCGTGCTGCTCAAGAACGAGCCGTCCAGCAACGAGGCGATAGACACCCTCACGAAGCTGCGCGAGGTCGCCCACGCGCAGGCGCCGGGCGGCACCGAGACCAAGGTCGGCGGCCTGACCGCCGTCTACAAGGACATCAACCTGGCGATGAGCCACGACTACAAGCTGGTGTTCCCGATCGCAGGTCTGCTGATCCTGCTGATCCTCGGGCTCCAACTGCGCAGCGTGGTCGCCCCCTGGTACCTGATGGCCTCGGTGGGCCTCGGCTTCACCGCCACCCTCGGGTCCTCGACCCTGCTCTTCCAGAACATCAAGGGCGAGCACGGCATCATGTTCATGCTGCCGATCCTGATCTACCTCTTCGTGGTGGCGATCGGGACCGACTACAACATCCTGATCATCGCCCGTCTGCGCGAGGAGGCCCGCGAGGGCCGCTCCCCGCGCGAGGCGGCCCGGGAGGCGCTGCGCCACGGCGGTCCGACCGTCGCGGCGGCCGGCTTCATCCTGGCGGCGTCGTTCGGGACGTTCATGCTCGCGGGCAACATCTTCATGCTGGAGTTCGGCTTCGCGATGGCCTTCGGCATCATCCTGGCGGCCTTCGTGATGGCGATGTTCTTCACCCCGGCGCTCACCGCGCTGATCGGCCGGGCGGCCTGGTGGCCCGGCCACGGCGACGCCCCGGGCGCCGGCCACGCCCCCGTGGGCGGCTCGCAGGACGCGCACGGACTGCCGGAGGCGGCCGGGCGCCGCTGACCGACCGGTCACCCGGCGGGTACGGCGCAGCACGTACGGCGTATCCGTCACCACGCACCACGCACGCGCACACGGCGCCCGCTCCGGCGGGCGCCGTGTGCGCTTTTCGCCGCCGGGTTGCCCCTTTCCCGAGGGCTGCAAACGTGATCTGTAGAGCAGAAAATCCCCGGTCAATCGGGGTGCGGCCGTGCTACAGTCGAACCAGTTGCAGTTTTGGTTCCCATGAACGCTTGTGTGCGCCTGCTGGTTCCAACCAACAGGCGCATTTGTTTTGTCCGGTGTTTCAGCCTCCGGATGGGGATCGCGGCTACACGGGGTCCACGAGGTGTGGGCTCCGATGCCCCAGTTAGAGGAGACGGTTATGGCTACCGGCACCGTGAAGTGGTTCAACAGCGAAAAGGGCTTCGGCTTCATCGAGCAGGAGACCGGCGGCCCGGACGTGTTCGCCCACTACTCGAACATCAGCGCCCAGGGCTTCCGCGAGCTGGTCGAGGGTCAGAAGGTCGAGTTCGACGTGACCCAGGGCCAGAAGGGCCCGCAGGCCGAGAACATCCGCGTCATCTGAGTCCGGCTTCCGAGCTGACTCGCGATCTCGCGTAGCGAGGGCCCGTACCGCACGGTGCGGGCCCTCGTCCATGCCGCCGAACGGCCGGGGCGGCGCACTCCTTTCCCGACGGCCGGGCAGCCCTTTGAACGGGGCTGTTGACCGACGGATGGAGAAACCGTGACCACCCCTGCCCAGCCGCCCCGCGACGGCGGTCGCACCCGCAAGCCCCGCACCACCCGCACCGGCGGTGCCCCGCGCACCGGCGCGCCCCGCACCGAGGGCGCCCGTTCCGGCGCCCCCCGCGGCGGTGCCCCCCGCACCCCTCGCCGCAACGCGCCCCGCGTCGCCGAGGCCGCCGACTTCACCGTCGTCGAGGGCACCCCGGCCCGGCCCCCGGCGGCGAGCTTCGCCGAGCTGGAGCTCCCCAAGGGCATCCTGAGCGCGCTCACCCGCGAGGGCGTCATCGAGCCGTTCCCGATCCAGGCGGCCACCCTGCCCGACTCGATCGCCGGCCGCGACGTGCTCGGCCGCGGCCGTACCGGCTCCGGCAAGACCCTGGCCTTCGGCCTGCCGGTCCTCGCCCGCACCGCCGGCAAGCGCGCCGACGCCCGCCACCCGCTGGCGCTCGTGCTGACGCCCACCCGCGAGCTGGCCCAGCAGGTGACCGAGGCGCTCACGCCGTACGCCACCGCCGTCAACCTGCGGATCGCCACCGTCGTCGGCGGTATGTCGATCACCCGGCAGGCCAACGCCGTCCGGCGCGGCGCCGAGGTGCTGGTCGCCACCCCCGGCCGGCTGGACGACCTGATCGGCCGCGGGGACGTCAACCTCTCCGACGTCGCGATCACCGTGCTGGACGAGGCCGACCAGATGGCCGACATGGGCTTCCTGCCGCAGGTCACCAAGCTGCTGGAGCAGGTCGCCGAGGGCGGGCAGCGGATGCTGTTCTCCGCCACCCTGGACCGCAACGTCGACCGCCTGGTCAAGCGCTTCCTGACCGACCCGGTCACCCACTCGGTGGACCCCTCGGCCGGTGCCGTCACCACCATGGACCACCACCTGCTGCAGCTGGAGCAGGCCGACAAGGCCTCCGCCGCCGCCCACATCGCCTCCCGCGACGGGCGCGTGATCATGTTCGTGCACACCAAGCACGGCGCGGACCGGCTCGCCAAGCAGCTGCTCGCCACCGGTGTGAAGGCCGCGGCCCTGCACGGCGGCAAGTCCCAGCCGCAGCGCAACCGGGTGCTCGACCAGTTCCGTGACGGTCACATCACCGCGCTGATCGCCACCAACGTCGCCGCCCGCGGCATCCACATCGAGGGCCTCGACCTGGTCGTCAACATCGACCCGCCGATCGACCACAAGGACTACCTGCACCGCGGCGGCCGCACCGCCCGGGCCGGCGAGTCCGGCACCGTGGTCACCCTCGTGCTGCCCGACCAGCGCCGCGAGGTCAACCGGCTGATGACGGTGGCCGGCATCCGCCCGACCACCACCAGGATCCGTCCCGGTGACGCCGAGCTGACCCGGATCACCGGCGCCCGTACCCCCAGCGGCGTCCCGGTCACCCTGGCGGTGCCCGCCCCGGCCGCCGCCCCGGCGGCCGAGGGCAAGTCCTCCGCCCCGCGCCGTCGCCCCGGCAAGCGCTCCGCGCTGCCCGCCGACGTCGACATGAACGGCAACCCGCGCCGCCCCCGTCCGAAGCAGCGGCTCGGTGCCGGTGGTTCCGGCAGCGGCCAGGGCGGCCAGGGCGGCGGCGGTTCCCGCCAGGCGGCCGGATTCATCGGCCGCTCCTCCGGCCGTGCCAAGCCCGGCAGCGGCGCCAAGTCCGGCTCCAACTACGGCACCGGCCGCCAGCGCCGCCAGGCCGACTGAGCGACTCGACCGTGAACGGCCCGGCTCCCCCGGTGAACGGGGGAGCC
>NZ_JBHXKE010000340.1:0-7485 GCF_042722765.1 Kitasatospora sp. NPDC058406 | reverse complement strand
ATGTCGCAATCCACACCGAGCCAGAAGGCCCTCACTCATTTCAAGATCACCACGCCGTGAGCCCTGTCACCAACCTCCGTGGTCAGTACACCTAGATCTCTTCTCACGATTGGTACAGACCATCTGACCCCACTCAGACAAGGCCACCAGTATGTTCAGACGCACCTCCGCGTTCTTGGCGACGGCTCTGTTCGCCTCGCTCGTCGCCGCCCCCGCGACCGCTCACGCCGATGACGACGACAGCCGCCGGCTGCCCGGCCACCGGGTGGCCTACTTCACCGCGTGGAGCGCCTACAGCGGCTTCTCCCCCAAGAAGGTCCAGGACTCGGGCCAGGCCGCGAAGCTGACCGTGATCAACTACGCCTTCGGCAACATCTCCCCCGAGGGCACCTGCTTCGCGGACAACCTGGCCGACCAGGCCGACGCCTGGGTCGACTACCAGCGCCCGATCAGCGCGGCCGACTCGGTGGACGGCGTCGCCGACACCTGGGACCAGCCGCTGAAGGGCAGCTTCAACCAGCTGCGGAAGCTGAAGGCCAAGAACCCCCACCTGAAGGCCGTCATCTCGATCGGCGGCTGGGGCTGGTCCAAGTACTTCTCGGACGTGGCCGCCACCGACGCGGCGCGCAAGAAGTTCGTGGCCTCCTGCGTCGACCTCTACATCAAGGGCAACCTGCCGCAGCTGGGCTCTCCGGAGGGCGGCCCGGGCAGCGGCGCGGGCGTCTTCGACGGCATCGACCTCGACTGGGAGCACCCGGGCGGCGACGGTCTGCCGGACAACTCGGTGCGCCCCGAGGACGGCCGCAACTTCACCCTGCTGCTGGCCGAGTTCCGGCGGCAGCTGGACGCGGTGCGCGACGGCGGGCGGGGGCGCCACCTGCTGACGGCCGCCGTCGCCGCCAACACCGACGTCGCGGACCGGCTGGAGCTGAGGAAGGTCGCCCGCCAGGTGGACTACCTGAACCTGATGACCTACACCATGCACGGCTCCTGGGAGCCGCAGGGCCCGACCAACCACCAGGCGAACCTCTACACCGACCCGGCCGACCCCTCCGGCACCAGCGACAGCTACAGCGCGGACCGGGTGGTGCGGCACTACCTCGCCGGCGGCCTGCCGGCCCGCAAGGCGGTGCTCGGGGTGCCGTCCTGGGGCTACGGCTGGACGGGAGTGCCCGCCGGGACGAAGAACGGCCTCTACCAGCCCGCCACCGGCATGTCCCCGCTCGGCAGCGGCCAGCTGCCCTACAAGGCCATCAAGGACCTGCCGGGCACCGTGCACACCGACCGCGAGTACGGCGCGGCCTGGAAGTACGACGGCACCGAGTTCTGGACGTACGACAACCCGGCCACCGCCACCCAGAAGGCCCGCTACACCCGGCGGAACGGTCTCGGCGGCGTGATGGTCTGGTCCCTGGACGGGGACGACGCCCAGGGTTCGCTGATCGCCGCGCTGGACCGCGGTCTGCGGCGCTGACCTGCGGTGATGACCCGGCGGCGGGCGGGGCGACCCGGCCGCCGCCGGGTGCGGCGGCCGAATACGCAGGCCCCCTGCCCATGACACGTGCTGCACCGCCGACAACGCCTTGATTCTCATCGGCCTGTGGCGACCGTCCGACTACCGCCGTCTTGATCTCGTCCAGGGTGGAGCCCGGGCGGCCGAGAAGGCGTCGCCGGCCTCGGTGTCCGCCAGGCCGCCAGGCCCAGTGTGGTGCCGTCCACCGCGACCAACTGCCGGCACCGGTACCAGGCACCCGCCGTCCCGGGCACCGCCACCGAACGGCACACCCGCGCGAACAGGACCTTCAACGGTTCCGGGCCCAGACGGCGACGGGCCCGACCGCGCGCGGCGGTTGTCGGCACCCGCCACACCCGCCGTCCGTCACCGAGTCCTCGCCCAACAGCCGCGCGACCTCCTCGTGGCCCTGCCCGAGGAACAGGCACATCGCCGGCCGCCGGCCCTTCGCGCATCCAGAGCACGGCCCTGCGCCGTCGTCAGCTGCGTGCTGCTCATTTCGCCAAGGGCCGGAGACAGTGGGCTTCCCGAGTGTCCCCGTAGCGGACTGCTGTCCCGTCCGGCCGAGGCCGGCGTATGTCAGCTCGCGAGGACGGCCTGCGTGAGTTCCTGAGTGGTGACCATGCCGTCCCCGTCCTTGTCGGCCCGCGCCGCTACGCCCTCGAAGTAGTCCCTGGCCGTCTGCGCGTACGAGCCCGGCTGCGAGGCGAGAGAGGCGAGAGGCACAGGCCTAGATCAGGCGCGCCACGGCCAGGGTCAGCGCGCGGTCGAGCGCCGCCTCGGCGTCGCACGGCACGTCGGGCCGGACGCCGGTGCCCTCCCAGTTGGTGCCCGAGACCGGGTTGACCGCGCGGGCGATGGGCACGCTGAGCTCCAGGTGCGGGTGCACCGTCCAGCCCTCGCGCGGGTGCGCGCCGCCCCGGGTGGCCTCCCCGACCACCTCGGCGCGCCCGAGCTGCTGCAGGTCGTAGGCGAGCTCCTCGCCCGCGGAGAAGGTGCGTCCGCTCGTCAGCACGTAGAGCGGCTTGTCGCCGCCGAAGCGGGCACCCGGTACGAACGGGGGCGTCCAGGACTGCTCGGCCACCTCCCCCTGCCGCGAGACCATGGTGTTGAGCTTGGTCCGGCCGTCGAGCAGGTAGCCGCAGACGAAGGCGACCGTGTTCGGATCGCCACCGACGTTGCCGCGCAGGTCGAGGATGAGGGCGCGGGCGGGTGCCACCAGTGAGAGCGCCGCGGCCAGCGGCTGCGCCGCCCAGTCCAGCGGGAACAGCAGGGGTGCGATCTCCAGCACCGCGACGCCCCCGTCGAGGAGCTCCACACGCGGAACACCGCCCAGGGAGGCGTCGAACTGCCTCCGCATCGCGGCGAGTGCCGCCGCTCCCTGCTCGGGCGGCACCGGCACGGCGTGGTGCTTGAGGGCCAGGTGCAGGTCACCGTTGACGGACCGCAGGTCCGCGGTGACCGCTTCAGCCAACTCCTCCGCGGATTCGATCCGGTACGATCCCTCGGCGCTGCGGCTCCGCAGCAGGGCCGCCAGTTCCCGGGCGACATCGGGGAAGACGTAGTTCTCGCCGACGAGCTCGGCGACGGACTCGACAACGGTGGCGGCGTCCAACGCAGTGGGCGTTGTGGTGGAGGTCATGACAGGGAGTAGACCAGCCGACTTGCCAAAGCGTCAACCGTCCTTAACGCTTGATCTCGTGAGCCACCAACCGGACGAAGACGTACAGCGGATCAGCACGCCCCTGCAGCACGCCGCGCTCGCCCATCCCCTGCGCCAGCGCCTGCTCTTCGCCCTCAGCGGCCGGCCGTCGACGATCAGCCGCCTCGCCGCGCAACTGGGAGTGAACAAGGGCAGCGTCTCCCACCACCTGAGGGTGCTGTCCGAGGCAGGGCTGGTCCAGGACGCGGGAACGCGACGGGTACGCGGCGGCACCGAGAAGTACTACCGGCGGACCGCCGGGCGGCTCCTCGTCGACGAACCGCAGGCCGAGGGCACGGCCGCGCTGTTCGGCGCCGTCGCCCAGGAGTTGGACCGCTCACCCGCCGACCACCTCCTGACACTGCGCCACCTCCGGCTCAGCCCGGCCAAGGCAGCACGGCTCGCCGAGGCACTGGCCGGGCTGGTCGACGAGACGGAGGAGGACTCGGAGGACGGGCCGGTGCACGGAATCCTGGTGGCGCTCTACCAGCAGGCCGGGGCTTAGCCGGCCTGCTGGTAGAGCGAGGTGCGGAAGATCGGGGTGCGGAAATCGGGGTGCGGTACGACCGGTCCTCGATCCCGCAGAGCGGGAGCCGTGTCGGCCGTCGGTCCCGGGCGGGTTCGACCTGGAGCACGGTCTCCGCCTGATCAGACAGAGCCCCTGATCGGACCCGGGAGGTCAACGACCTGCGGCGTCCGGGTCTAGGGAGTGCTCTCCCCCGGGCGGGCCTTGCTCATCTTCGCGGCCCTGGCCTGCGCCCAGCGCAGCAGGAGGACGGCCACCACCACCGCCATCAGGGCCGCCTTGCCGACCTGTTCGACCGTCCCGCCGCGCAGGGCCGAGGAGAACATCGGCGTCAGCAACGCCACGCCCACGGCGGGCCCGGCGGCGTACCAGGCGGCGAACAGCAGCGGGCCCGTCCCGCCGCCCGCGCCCTGGGCCGGGGAGAACATCAGGTCCTTGCGCAGCACCCCGCGGCAGGCGTTCACCAGTCCCGCCGCGACCAGTGCCGGAGCGGCGGCCGGTGCGAGCCAGGCCGCCGGGCCGGTGCCCGCCGCCAGGAGCGCCGCGGCGCAGGCCAGCCCCAGCAGGAGCCCGGCCAGTGTCGGCACGATCGCATGGCGCAGCATCAGGCCGGCGAACGGGTACGGCGACCAGGAGGCCCGTCGGACGTCGTCGGTCTCGATGCGGGCCGGTTCCAGCAGCTGGGCGACGGCGAGGTAGCCGAACACCAGCGCCACGGCGGTGGCCAGCCAGGACAGCCCGCCCGTGGCGCCGTGCGCGAGGACGGCGCAGGACAGCGCGGGTACGACCAGGACCACCGCGCGGCCCAGCCGGGCAGGGGACCGGAGCAGTGCGAGGGTGTCCCGCCACGGCACCACCAGCCAGGCGCGGCTGGGCGGCGGCAGCCGGAGCCGGCGTTGGCGGGCGGCGCCGTTGGCGCTGTTCACCGCCAGCCGCGCGCTGCGCAGTTCGACGGTCCGGAGTGCGGCCAGTACGCCGGCGGCCGTCCTGGCCCGCTCGCGCAGGCGGGCCAGTGGCACGGTCGCGGCGGCCCGGTCGGCGAGCAGCAGGGCGGCAGCGGTCGAGACCAGCAGGAGCGCGGCGGCCACCCAGCTGCCCGCGACGGCGGCGGGGGTCGGTGCCAGGGCGGCGATCGCCGCCCAGCCCCAGGGTCCCGACCACAGTTCGACCAGTTCCAGCCAGCGCACCGGGTGGCCGGCGACGGCCAGCGCGCTCTGTGCCGCCAGGGCGATGATCAGCAGTGTCAGGTACGGGGTGAGCCGGCGTACCCAGCGGGCGGCGCGGTCGCTGCGCTCCACCACCAGGGCGGTGCAGGTGGCCAGGAGCGGCACGCAGAGTCCCCCGAGCAGGCACCAGCCGAGTGCGGCCGGCAGGCCGACCCGCACGGTCAGCCCGAGCGCGACCATCCCGCCGACCGCCGCCACCAGGGCGGGGAACGCGGCCACGGCGCAGGACAGCCAGAACCAGGGCCGGAGTACGGGACGGGGCCGGACGGGGTGGATCAGCAGCCAGTCGGCCGCCGCCCGGGGCGGCACCACGGGGCCGCGCCACAGGCCGTCCCGGACCAGCAGCAGGAAGGCGGCCAGGCCGATCGCGGTGATGCCGGCGGGCATGGCGGCGAGGAGGTCGCTGCCGTGGCCGGTGTAGTCGGCGCCCATGGAGGCCTGGAGGAACAGTCCGAGGCTGGGTACGCCGCCCCAGATGATCAGGATGAGTACCACGCAGTAGACGGCGAAGCCGACCGACTTGGCGCGGTTGCGCCGGTGGGGGGTGCGCAGGGTGCGCAGCAGGGCGAGGGTCTCGTCGGTCCAGTCGTCGTCGTCCGTCCAGGGCTCGACGGCGGGGTCGGTTTCCGGGTGGGCGGTGGTCACCGGGCACCTGCCGAGCCTGCGGCGGTGCGGGCGGCGAACTCCGCGGCCAGGACCTTGCGGGTAGCGCCCTGCTTGAGGATCCTGCCGTCCTCCAGCACCAGCACCCGGTCGGCCACGTCCAGGGCCAGGTCGGTGTGGTGGGTGACGAGCAACACGGCGACGCCGTCGGCCAGTTCGGCCTTGAGGAGGTCGGCGAGGTGTCGGCGGGCGTCCGGGTCGAGCCGCTGCTCGGGCTCGTCCAGCAGCAGCAGATCGCGCGGGCGCACCAGCGCGCAGGCGAGGAGCAGGGCCTGCATCTGTCCGGAGGAGAGGGCCGAGGGGAGCGCGTCGGCCCGTTCGGTGAGCATCCGGTCGGCCAGGACCTGGGAGACCCAGTCGGGCGCGTCGGCGACCCCGTGCGCGACCGCGACCAGGAGCAGGTGTTCGCGGACGGTCAGGTCGGGGTAGCAGGCGACGGTGTCGCCGACCACCGCCACGCGGGCCCGGACCCGGGGGTCGTTCTCGTCCATCGGGATGCCGTCGAAGGTCACGGTGCCCTTGCTGGGTACGTCGCGGCCGGCCGCGACCCTGAGCAGGGTCGACTTGCCCGATCCGTTGTGCCCGAGCAGCGCCACGCACTCTCCGGCGGCGAGCGACAGGCTCACGGGGTGCAGCACCTCCCGCTCGCCGTACGAGCGGCTGACGCCGGTCAGCTGCAGCAGGGCCTTGCGGGCTGCGGCACGTGGTTCGGCGGCGTTGTTGGCCATGGAGGAGGGCGCCTTTCAACAGGGTGTCCGGTCACAGTACCGACCCTGCGACGGCCACCCGGGCGAGGGTGGTGTCGGCCTGGATCGGGGGGAGCCTCGCGCGCTCGGCCGGGGAGGGGGCGGCAGGACGCGGAGGGTGTCCGGCGGCATACCGGGGCGGGCGGCCGGGTGATCACTCGACGCAGTGGCGTGTCCCGTGGCCGCCGGGGTGGGACGAGGGGGCCGGCGTGCCCGGCCCTGGGGGCGCCGGCCGGTGAGGTCGCCGGTTCCGGCGCCGCGGTTCCGTGAACGATCTTCGGCTTCCCGGCGTCACAGTGGCCGCGTCCACCGTTGATCGAAGGGCAGGTCGGAGCCGACGTGGAGGCAGCGATGAGGGTCGTGTTCGTGCATGGGGCATGCGTGCGGGACGGGTCGTGGTGGTGGCACCGCACGGCCGGGCTGCTGCAGGAGCGAGGGGTGCGGAGCGTCGCGCCGGCGCTGCCGAGCTGCGGCGAGGCGGGCGTGCCCGGGGGCGGAGGCGGTCCGGGGCTGGCCGAGGACGTGGCGGCGGTGCGGCAGGTGCTGCTGGACGGTGACGAACCCACCGTCGTGGTCGCCCACAGCTACGGGGGCATCGTCACCGCGGAGGCCGCCGCGGATGTCGGGTCGGTCCGCCACCTGGTGTTGACCTCCAGCTACCTGCCCGAGGTCGGGCAGAGCCTGTCGGAGTTCGGGGACGGCGGTCCCGCCCCGTACCTCGACGTCGATCCCGACGCCGGCACCTTCGGGGTCCGTCCCGAGCTGCTCGTGGACACGTTCCTGCAGGACTGCGGCCCGGACGTCCGGGCGCAGGCGGCGAACCACCTCGCCCGGCAGAGCCTGCGGGTGACCGGGCAGCCGGTCGGGGCGGCCGCGTGGCAGCAGGTGCCCTCGACGTACGTCGTCTGCGGCCGGGACCGGGGCACCCCGCCGCGCCTGCAGCGCGAGTTCGCCCGCCGGGCCGGCGGCGTCGTCGAGCTCGACGCCGGTCACCATCCGTTCCTGTCCCGGCCCGCCGCGGTGCGGGACCTGCTGCTGGGGCTGTGACGGCAGCGCCGGGAGAGTGCGCGGAATCGCGGCCGGTCGGCCGCCCGCCCCAGGGGGGCGGG
>NZ_JBHXKE010000339.1:0-7519 GCF_042722765.1 Kitasatospora sp. NPDC058406 | reverse complement strand
GGGGGGGGGGCGGGGGGGGGGGGGCCAGCCGCCCGACCCGACCCTCACCGCCGTTGCCGGAGGCACCCCTTGCGTTACGACAGCCCGCTCGAAGCCGTCGGCAACACCCCGCTGGTCCGCCTGCCCCGGCTCTCCGCCGAGATCCCCGGCAACACCGAGGGCCTGGTCACCCTCTGGGCCAAGCTGGAGGACCGCAACCCCACCGGCTCCATCAAGGACCGCCCGGCGCTGCACATGATCGAGCGCGCCGAGGCCGACGGCCGGCTCACCCCGGGCTGCACCGTCCTGGAGCCCACCAGCGGCAACACCGGCATCGCGCTCGCCATGGCCGCCAAGCTCAAGGGCTACCGGATGGTCTGCGTGATGCCCGAGAACACCAGCGAGGAACGGCGCGAACTGCTCCGCATGTGGGGCGCCGAGATCATCCCCTCGCCGGCCGCCGGCGGCTCCAACACCGCGGTGCGCATCGCCAAGGAGATCGCCGCCGAGCACCCCGACTGGGTCATGCTCTACCAGTACGGAAACCCCGACAACGCCGGCGCCCACTACGCCACCACCGGGCCCGAGATCCTCGCCGACCTGCCCGCCGTCACCCACTTCGTGGCCGGCCTCGGCACCACCGGCACCCTGATGGGCGTCGGCCGGTTCCTGCGCGAGAAGGTCCCCGGCGTGCGGATCGTCGCGGCCGAACCGCGCTACGACGACCTGGTCTACGGCCTGCGCAACCTCGACGAGGGCTTCGTCCCCGAGCTGTACGACGCCGAGGTGCTCACCACCCGCTTCTCGGTCGGCTCCGCCGACGCCGTGCAGCGCACCCGCGAACTCCTCCAGCGGGAGGGCATCTTCGCGGGCGTCTCCACCGGTGCGATCCTGCACGCGGCGATCGGCGTCGGCCGCAAGGCCGCCAAGGCCGGCGAGCGCGCCGACATCGTCTTCGTGGTCGCCGACGGCGGCTGGAAGTACCTCTCCACCGGCATCTACACCGCCGAGTCCACCGAGGCGGCCGTCGAGGCGCTGCAGGGTCAGCTCTGGGCCTGAGGCCGCCCGGCCCGGGTGGGCCGGCCGGCCGTGGCGCGCGTCCGCGCGGGCGTTCGCCGGACGGACGACCGTTCGTCCCCGTGACGATCGGGGATTTGTCCGTACCGTGCTCCCGGTCTGTCACGGTACGACCACGGTGTCCGTTCTGCGCTAAAGGTGCCGCCGGGCCCGGAAAAGCTGATCACGCACGTCCCCCCACGCACAGCCGGAGGTGACCCGTGAGCCGCAGCACCGACCTGTGGTCGTACGCCGAGATCGCCCGCCACATCAACGTCCAGCCCGAGACCGTCCGCAACTACCGACGGCACGGCCTGATCCCCGAACCGGACGTGACCGACGGCAGCGGCCACCCGCGCTGGTACCCCGAGACCATCCGCGCCTGGGCCCGCAGGCGTCCCGGCCACCGCTGAACCCACCGCCGAACCACCGCTGAACGACCGTCCGACCGCCCGCCGACCGAGGCACGCCCCCGGCTCCCCGGCGTTCTGGTGATTCCAGCCACAGCACGGCACGGAGACGGGGGCAAAGTGCCCCTCCGCCCTTACCCTCGACACACGCGAAGGGCAGCGCTACCGGCCGGTCTACCCGGCCCGCTCTGTCATGACCAGCGGCTGCCAGGACGTGTCGGGGCGGAGGGGCTCGGATGAAACTGACCGTGGTGGGGTGCTCGGGGAGCTTCCCGTCCGCCGACTCGCCGTGCTCCAGCTACCTCGTGGAGGCCGACGGCTACCGCGTCGTGCTCGACCTCGGCAACGGCGCACTCGGCGCCCTGCAGAAGTACGTGTCGATCTACGAGGTCGACGCCGTCCTGCTCAGCCACCTGCACGCCGACCACTGCGTCGACCTCTGCGCCTACTGGGTCGCCCGCAACTACCGCGCCGAGGGCTGTCCGGACCCGATGCCCGTCTACGGCCCGGCCGGCACCGCCGAACGGATGGCCCGCGCCTACGACATGCCCGAGAACCCGGGCATGAAGGAGGTGTTCGAGTTCCGCACCCTCACCCCCGGACGCTTCGACCTCGGCCCGTTCCGCGTCGAGGTCGCCCAGGTCAACCACCCCGTCGACGCCTTCGCCTTCCGGCTGGAACACGACGGTCGCAGCCTCGTCTACTCCGGCGACACCGGCGAGAGCCCCGAACTCGTCGAACTCGCCCGCGACGCCGACCTCTTCCTCTGCGAGGCCGCCTACATCGACGGCCGCGACACCTACCGGGCCGTCCACCTCAACGGCCGGGAGGCCGGCGAGCACGCCACCGCCGCCCGCGCCCGCCGGCTCGTCCTCACCCACATCCCGCCGTGGACCGACGCCGAGCACAACCTCCGGGACGCCACCGCCGCGTTCGCCGGCCCGGTCGAGATCGCCCGGGCCGGCGCGGTCTACCCGATCTGACCCCGGCCCGCGCGCCCCACGCCGGTCCCGCGCCCCCGCGCCCCCGCGCGCCCCACACCCCCGCACGCCCCACGCGCCCAGACGCGTAGGCGCCTACGCGCCCACCGGCGTCAGCCAGTGCCGGTACCGCGGATCCGCGCCCGAGACCGCCGCCTCGTACGCCTCCCGCAACCGCACCGTCAGCGGGCCCGGCGCACACGGCAACGCGCGGTCGTCCAGCGAACCCACCGCCACCACCCCCGCCGCCGTACCGCACAGGAACACCTCGTCCGCCGCGTACAGGTCCGACCGCAGCAGCGCCTCCACCCGCACCTCCACCCCCAGGTCCCGGGCCAGCGTCAGCACCGTGTCCTGGGTGATCCCCTCCAGCGCGCCCGCGCTCGCCGGCGGCGTGCGCAGCACCCCGCCGCGCACCGCGAACACGTTCTCGCCGGTGCACTCGCTCACCGTGCCGTCCGGCCCCAGCAGCAGCGCCTCGTCGTACCCCGCGTCGGTCGCCTCCCGGCGCGCCAGCACCGCGTTCAGGTACGGGCCCGTCGCCTTCGCGGCCGGCGGCACCGAGTTCGGATCGGTCCGCCGCCAACTGCTCGTCTTCAGCCTGATCCCCGCAGCGGCGTCCGGGAGCTGCCCGTGCCACTCCCAGCTCGCGATCGCCGTCGTGGTCGGCGAGAACCGCATGTCCAGACCCATCGCGCCGTACCCCAGGAAGGCGAAGTGCCGCAGGTAGCAGGAGCGATGACCGTTGGCCCGCACCAGGTCCACCGTCGCCACGGCCAAGTCGTCCACGCTGAACGGTAGTTCCATCCGCAGCATGCGCGCACTGCGGTCCAGCCGGTGCAGGTGCTCGGACAGTCGGAAGACCGCCGGACCGTCCGCCGTGGCGAACGCCCGGGTGCCCTCCAACACCCCCGTGCCGTAGTGCAGGCCGTGCGTCAGGACGTGCGTCCGCGCCTGCTGCCAGGGCACCAGCGCGCCGTCCAACCAGATCGTCGAAGCTTCGGGAAGAGCTGCCATGCCGCCCATCCTGACCACCCGCCCGCCGCAGGTCAGCCGCTCCGGCACTGCCGGAACCGGCCATGACCGGGAGCGGAAGCGAGCCGTCTCGCCCCTCGGAAACCCCCCGCCCGACCCGCACCCCCTTCACTAGGCTGCGCCGATGGAGAGCCCCACCGGCGGCGACGCCACCCAGCTCTACGCCCGCCTGCTCGCCGAACCCGGCCGCCCGCCCGCCGCCACCGGCCCCGACTGGGACGAACCGCGACTCGCCGCCGCCACCGCCGAACTGCTGGCCCTCGGCCTGCTCCAGCCCACCGCCGCCGGGGATCCCCCCGGCCACGCCGCCGTCTCCGTCGACACCGCCGTCCGCCAACTGCTGATCGACGCCGACGAACAGGTCACCGCCCTGGTGGGCGCGCTCCACCGGGCCCGCGACTCGGTCGACCGCCTGCACACCCGCTACCTCCCCGTCCAGCACTGGCACCGGACCGGCAGCGCCCTCGAACTGGTCAGCGGCGCCGAACGGATCGCCGCCCTGCTGGAGGACGCCGCCCGCGGCGCCCGCACCGAGGCGCTCTCGCTCCGCCCCGGCCAGGACCTCTCCGGGGCCGCCCTCGCCGGCAAGCTCGCCCGCGAGCGGCTCGCCCTCGCCCACGGGGCCGCGCTGCGCACCATCTACCCGGCCGCGGCGCTGCGCCGGCCGGCCGTGCTCGCGCACGTCCGGGAGCTGACCGCGGCCGGGGCGCGGATCAGGACGGCCCACTCGCTGCCGCTCTGGCTGATCGTGGTCGACGCCCGGCTGGCGATCCTGCCCGCCCCGGGCGCCGGGCCGGGCGGGGACGCCCCCGCCGCCGAGGCGGCGGTGGTGGTGCGCGAGCCGGCGCTGGTCGCGCTGGTGGCCGAACTGTTCGAGTACTTCTGGTCGGCGGCCTGCACGCCGGTCGAACTCGTACCCGGTGCGGAGGAGATGACGGATCGGCACGGCGCGGTGCTGCGGCTGCTGGCGGCCGGGCTGACCGACGTGGCGATCGCCCGGAAGCTGGAGGTGTCCGAGCGGACGGTGCGCCGGCTGGTCGCCGAACTGACCGCCGGCCTGGGCGCGGAGAGCCGCTTCCAGGCCGGCGTGTACGCGGCCCGTCTCGGCCGCGTCTGACCGCCCCGGCCCCGGCCGGAGATACGGCCGGAGATACGGCCCGAGACGGCCGGGGCGGGCGGGGGCGGTGCGGCCGGGCGGTCGGACGCGGGCCGGGTCAGCGCCGGTTGGGGACCGGCAGGCCGAGGTGGTCGCGCAGCGTCGTCCCGGAGTACTCGGTGCGGAACACCCCGCGTTCCTGGAGCAGCGGCACCACCCGGTCGACGAACCCGTCGAGCCCGCCCGGGGTGAGGTGCGGGACGAGGATGAAGCCGTCCGCCGCGTCGCTCTGCACGTAGGTGTTGACCTGCTCGGCGATCGCCTCCGGGGTGCCGATGAAGGACTGCCGGCCGGTCACCTCGATCACCAGCTCGCGGCTGGTGAGCTTCTTCTCGGCGGCCACCGCGCGCCACTTGGCGGCGATCTCCAGCGGATCGCCGAGCGTGGTCCGGCCCTTGACGATGCCGGAGTCCGGGAGCGGGTCGACGGTGGGCAGCGGGCCGTCCGGGTCGTGGTCGGAGAGGTCGATGCCCCAGACCTGCTCCAGGTAGCCGATCGTGGTCGCCGGGCTGACCTGGGCGCGCCGGATCTCGGCGGCCCGCTCGACGGCGTCCGCCTGGGTGTCGCCCAGGACGTAGGTGACCCCGGGCATGATCTTGAGCTCGTCCGGCTTGCGCCCGTACGCGGCCAGCCGGCGCTTGACGTCGGCGTGGAACGCCTGGCCGGCGGTGAGGGTGTGGTGCCGGCTGAAGATGACGTCGGCCGTGGCGGCGGCGAACTCGCGGCCCTCGTCGGAGTCGCCGGCCTGGATGACGACCGGGTGCCCCTGCGGCGGGCGGGGCAGCGAGAGGGTCCCCTCGACGTCGAACTGCGGGCCCTGGTGGCGGACGGTGCCGCCGTCCGTCGCGTCCCAGAACTCCCGGGCCAGCTGGACGAACTCGGCGGCCCGGGTGTACCGGTCGGCGCGGTCGAGGTAGCCGCCGCGGCGGAAGTTCTCGCCGGTGAAGGCGTCCGAGGAGGTCACCACGTTCCAGGCGGCCCGGCCGCCGGACAGGTGGTCCAGCGAGGCGAACCGGCGGGCCAGTTCGTAGGGCTCGTTGAAGGTGGCGTTGACGGTGGCGGCCAGCCCGAGGTGGGTGGTGACGGCGGCGAGCGCGCCCAGCACGGTGATCGACTCGGGGCGGCCGACCACGTCCAGGTCGTGGATGCGGCCCTTGACCTCGCGCAGCCGCAGGCCCTCGGCGAGGAAGAAGAAGTCGAACCGCCCGCGCTCGGCGGTCTCCGCGAGCCGGCGGAAGGAGCTGAAGTCGATCTGGCTGGCGGACGCGGGGTCGGTCCAGACGGTGGTGTTGTTGACGCCGGGGAAGTGCGCGGCGAGGTGGATCTGCTTGAGCGGGCGGTCCGTCATCGGGTCACCTCGGCGGGAGCGGCGGGGGCGGCGGCGTCGTTGCCGGCGGCGGGGGTGTGGGTGATGGTGGCGGCGACGGCGTAGCGGCCGGCCGGGCGGGCCAGGCCGAGGTGGTCGCGCAGGGTGCGGCCGCTGTACGCGGTGCGGAACAGGCCGCGCTCGCGCAGCGCCGGGACGACGCGGTCGGCGACGGCGGCGAGGTCACGGGCCGGGTCGGCGGGCACCAGGTGGAAGCCGTCCACTCCGCCGCCGCCCTCGGTCACCTCGGCGACCAGCGCGGATGCGGCGGCGTCGTCGGTGAGCACGGCCGGGATCCTGGCCAGGATCCGCAGGGACTCGCCGCCGCGCAGCCGAAGTTCGGTGGCGGCGGTCAGCCGGGCGGCCCGGTCGGGGGCGTCCAGGAGGACGACGTCGGCGTACCGGACGGCCGTGTCGACCCGGGCGCGGCCCCCGGCGGTGGCGTCCGGGGCGAGGTCGGAGGCGGAGACCGTGACGGCGACGACCGGCCGGCCCTGCGGCGGACGCGGGGTGATCGAGGGTCCGCGGACCGAGAAGTGCGGCCCCTCGAAGTCGATGTAGTGCAGCTTTTCGCGGTCGATGAACCGGCCGGTGGCGGTGTCGCGGATCTCCGCGTCGTCCTCCCAGCTGTCCCAGAGCCGGGAGGCGACCTCGGCGGCGTCGGCCGCCTCGGCCCAGAGCTCGTCGGCCGGCGCGGTGCCCTTGCGGCCGAAGGCCTTCGCCTCGGCCTCGGTGTCGGAGACGCCGACCAGCCAGCCGGCGCGGCCCTCGCTCACCCAGTCCAGGGTGTTGACGGATATCGAGGTGTGGAACGGCTCGGTGTGGGTGGTGGTGACGGTCGGCACCAGGCCGAGGCCGCCGGTGACCGGGGCGAGCCTGGCGAAGGTGGCGAGCGCGTCGAGCCGGCGCGGCTCGGGGGTGTAGGAGTCGTCGAGGGTGACGAAGTCGAGGGTGGCCCGTTCGGCGAGGTGGGCGAGGGCGGTGAAGTGACCGGCGTCGACGTGGCCCGGACTGTCGAGGGCGGCGGAAAGATGCAGCTGGCGGGGCATGTGTGGCCTTGACTTTCCTCGTACGGAAGCGGTGCGTGCGGAGGCGGTGCGCCGGGCCGCGAGGTGCGCGGACGCGGTGCGTACGGACGCGTGGTGTGCCGTGCGGGCCCGCCGCGCGCGGGTTCGCGCGCGGTGCGGCCGGGCGGACGGCGGCAGCCCCGGGTCACGGGCGGTACGGGAGGCGGTGCGGCCGGGGCGCGGCGGGGACGTCAGCGGCGCGGCGGCGGGGGGAACGCTCGGATCAGGCGCAACACGCCGCGGACCACACGCGACCGAAGTCGATGTGGCTGCGGGTGACCAGCATACGAGGGGCGTTCACCGCTTCAGTTGACCAGCGATCTTCCCGGTTCGTCAACCACCGTCTCACCGGGCGGCCTCCGGTACGAGACACGGGCGGTCTCCGGTACGGGGCACGGACGGGACCCGGTACGAGACACGGACGGGACCCGGGCGGGACACGCGAACGGCCCCGCCCCGCCACCCGGGGG
>NZ_JBHXKE010000338.1:0-7576 GCF_042722765.1 Kitasatospora sp. NPDC058406 | reverse complement strand
TCTGTGGACGATCGCACGCGGGCTGCGGGCGCTCGCTTCGGTACCGGAGGGGGCAGGTGAGCAGGATGACGGGTTGGACCGGTGCGACCTGGGACAGCTGGGGGCACCTCGGTGACATTCGTGCGCTGCTCGATGCGGGAGCCGACCCGGATACGTGGGGCGAATTCCGGCCCCTGCACCGGGCGGCGACGGTGGGCTCGCCCGAGGTGGTGGCCGAACTGGCGGGCCGCGTCTCGGACGTGGACACGCTGTCGAGCGGGACGACGGCACTGTGGGAGGCCGTCGTGGCCGGCAGGCCGGACAATGCCCGGGTCCTCGTCGCGGCCGGTGCCGATCCCTGGCTGCCCCAACTCGGCGGTTGGTCGCCCGGCGGGCTGGCCCTGGCCGGCCCGGTCCCCGACCTGTTCCCCTTCCCCGTTCCCGACGGACAACCAGGCCCGACCGCTGCCGAGCAGGCCACCGCCCGGTACGGTCGGCAACTCGTCGAGGCGCTGGGCCGCTTCCACTTCGAAGGCACCGGCCTCGCCTGCGTCGCCGGCATCGACGCGGCCGAGGCGATCCGCCGTCTGGACGCGACACCGGTGGACGAGGAGACCGCGGAGGACTTCCTCGACAACCCGTACGAGGTCGACGCGAGCGAGAGGATGCTCGTCGCCGGCGTCACGACCGTGCCCGGCGGATGCGTCGTCACCCAGCCCTGGGGCTACACCCCCTCCACCCCGGTCGCCATGGCCCACCTGACTGTGGGCACCATCGGCTACGGCCTCTACGCCAACGCCAAGAGTGGCAACCAGGGCCGCATCGCCCGCAACGGCACGAGCGGGGCCCACGGCCTCCACCCCGGTGGCGGTCCCCACCTCGACGACAGCCGCGAGGACGTCCTCACCGGATACCTCTACCGCGGCCACGCCGTCGCCCAGGCCTGCGCCTTCGCCGGACTGCGGCCCACCGATGCCCGCGCCGTCACCGGCCCCGCCGACACCTGGATCCGATTGCCCGACCTCGACTACCGGGAACTCCGCTCCGACCGCAGGGGCTGATCCCGGCCGTCGGTGGCGCCCCCGTCGAGCGTCACCGAAGGCCGGACGACTGCGGTGCTCGCCGTGCGCCCCGGCGGTCAGACGGCCCTGGGTGTCGGGTCGGCGTGGAGCTCGCCGGTGGACCCGGCGGTGGTGTGGGCCTGGGACCGGATCGTCGCCGGCCGGGGCCTCGTCCGGGTCGACCACCTGGCGGCCGAATACGACCAGTCCCACCTCCATCGGGACGTCATGGCGTTCACCGGCACGACCCCGGCCGCCGTGCTGGGCGAGCCGTTCCTGACGGTGGACGACCGCGCCTGGCCGGCCGCGTAGCGCCCGTGTGGGGAGCGTCACGGATCCCCCGGGCCCGGCCGGTGTCCCGACGGGACGCGGGGGTCACTTCTCCGGCGCCGTGCAGGCGTCGGGGCGGCTGCCCGGCGGGAGGAGTCCGCGTTCGGCCTCGGACAGTTCGCGGGCGGCGAGGTCGCACGCGCGTCGGCGCCAGGTCTCCGGGTCCAGCGGCAGCACCTCCACGGACGAGCCCTCGGACCAGGCGAGCCGGCTGCCGTCCGCCGACCAGTCGCCCGTCGCCCCGTAGCCGGGGGAGAAGTGGTACAGCTCCGTGCCCTTGCCCACGTCCCAGAAGGTGAAGGAGTTGGCCGTGGCCACGGTGCTCAGCCGGGACGGGGTGGGGAAGCCGTTGAGCCACTGAACGCCTTGGTAGGCCAGTGTCCGCCACGTGTGCTTGTCCATGTCGCGGATCCTGAGGACCTCGTCGGTGGTGACCACGGCCAACAGCCGTCCCGTCTGGTCGAAGGTCATCTGCCGGGGCGTGCCCTTCTCGGAGTCGAAGCTCTCGACGACCTTGCCCTCCTTGAAGTCCCAGATCTGGATCTCGTCTCCCCCCGAGCGGACGGCCGCCTGGTTGTGACCGGCGCGGGCCACACCGAAGACGGTGGAGGCCGCGGCCGACAGGTCGACCGGCTCCTGGACCGACGGCCGGTACGGCTTCCCGGCCTGCGCGCCGGACCGGAGGTCCCAACGGGACACGTAGGAGACGGCCGAGACCACGGCGTGGTCGTCGCCGTCGAACCAGACGTTGACCCAGGCCGGGGTCCGGCCCGTGCGGGGATCGACGCCCGCCGGATCGATCCCCGGGGGAGCGGGCAGCACCAGGCGGCGCACCTCGGCGAGTTCGGTGCCGGGGTCGGTGCCGGTGCCGGGCGGCCTCAGGTCCCAGACGAGGACACCGAGGCCGTCGGTCGTGACGGTCAGCAGCCGCCTGCCGTCGGGGCTGAACATCGGGTAGCTGCGCGCGAGTGGGGCGGAGGGGTGCAGGGCCGCGAGCTGGCGGCGCGTCTTCAGGTCCCACAGGCGCAGGGTCCTGCCGTCCGCGTCGACACTGGCGACACGGTCGTGGTCCACGTCCACGGTGCGGATCAGGCTCGTGAGCATGGCACTGTCGAAGCCGGTGGGCGCGGGCACCCGGGCGACGACGACCGTGCCGCCCGCGCTGACCGCGACCTTCATCGCGTCGGGGGGACCGGCGAGGCTCACGGCCGGCAGCGCGGTCGAGCCCGCGACGAACTCGTCCTGCTGTGCGGGGGCGGGCAGATCGAGCGTGGCGGGCAGTCCCTCCTGGAGGTCCAGCACCAGGAACCGGTACCGGCCCAGGCCGGCCCCGAACCGCTGCGCGGGGTTGAGCAGGAAGCGTCCCGTCCGGTCGAGCCGGGGCACGTACAGCGGGCAGACCAGGCCCAGTTGGGTGGTGCTGTACTGCTTCTTCACCCTCGGCTGCCCGGTCAGGTCCCAGGCCTGGAGGACTCCGTTGGCGGTGCACCGCACGAGGGTGGAGCCGTCCGCGCTGACCGTGACCTGCCCGACTTCCTGGCTGCCCCAGGTCTCCTCGTCCCGGAGGCCGCCGGACAGCTGCCAGCGCACCAGCTTGCCGTTCGCGCCGGCGGCTGCGCCCTCCGGGACGATCCGGCCGATGACGGTGGCACCGTCCGGGCCGAACCAGGCGTGCGAGGCGTTCCAGCCGGCCGGGGGTACGAGGGTGTCGCCGACCCGCGATCCCGTGGCCGTCTCCCACACCGAGACCCCTTCACCGGGGACGGCTGCGAGCAGCCGCTGCCCCGGGGCGTCGAAGCGGATGTCCGAGGCCGCCCGCGCGTTGTCGCGGGCCTGCGCGGTGTCCCGCAGCTTCACCGTCCGCCAGCTGCCGTCGGTCTGACGGGTGCCCGCCGTGACGAGGCCGTAGGGGGTGGAGGTCGCGACGGTGCGGCCGTCGGCCGAGGCCGTGACCAGCCGGACGACCCCCGTTCGGATCTGTGAGAGGTGCGGCGATCCGGTGGTGAGGTCCACCCCCAGGAGGTCGCCGGAGTGGAGGCCGACGGTGACGTGCTTGCCGTCCTCGCTGATGAACGTGTCCCGGACCTCGCCCTTGCCCTCCAGCACGATCTGTTCGACGTGCCGCATGCGGACGTACTGCTCGAACAGGGCCGTCTGTGCCTCGGGGGCCGGGTCCGTGCGGTACGCGGCGGCGCTCACCAGGGCCGAGGTGGTGAGCGACACGTCGTCGAGCCGGCCCGCGAGTTGCGCGAGCTGCGGGGAGGCGGCCCGCCGCAGGTCCTCGCCGAGCTTGCCGTTGGCCCCGTAGAACATCCAGGAGAAGGTGCCGGCGACGACCAGCAGGGCACTCAGGAGGCAGATCACCGCCTTCCTGCGCCGCTTGGCCCAGCGGGCCTGGGAGGCCTCCTCGGTGCGCCGGGCCAGGCTTGCCTCGTAGAACTCCCTCTCGGGAATCGAGAGTTCGCTCATGCGGGCCCGGACCTGGGCGACGGCGGTGTCGAGCGGTGCGCCCGTCAGGAGCTGGTCCCGGGCCTGGTCCAGCTCGCGCCAGCGGTCGAGGTCGTGGCGGAAGCCGGCGCGCCAGGTGAGGAACTCCCGGTCCTGCGCCACCTGGTGGGCCAGGGTGGGCCAGGCGCCGATGAGCGCCTCGTGGGCCAGCTCGACGGTCTGGCCGCGCTCCGGATCCCCGCCGACGACCAGGATCCGCCGCTCCGCGAGCCGACTGGCGATCCGCCACCGCCCCTCCCCGGCCTCGGCCCGGCTCAGCACCCCGCGCAGCGGCGCCTCGCCTCCCGGCATCAGCCTGACCAGCGCCGTGAGCAGCCGCAGGGCCTCCTCCCGGTCGACCTCCGCGATGCCGTCCCGCCAGGCGGCCTCCGCGTGGCGGCCCAGGGCGCCGCGAACCCCGCCGATCTCCTCGTACGCGGTGAACCTCAGGCGGCCCAGGGCCCGTTCGTCCCACAGTCGCGCCAGGACGAAGCCCAGCAGGGGCAGGACGCCGGGCCCGGTGCCGGCGTCGTCGAGCATCCGGGCGACCAGCCCGGGGTCGTACGAGAAGGCGGGGATGCGGGCCAGTGGCCGCAGGATCACCTCGGACATCTGGGCACGGGTCATCGGCAGCAGCGGCCGGACGGCGGCCCGGTCCAGGGCCGGTCCCAGCACGGGGTGCGAGAGCGCCGCCTCCATGAAGTCGGCCCGGAGGGTGACGAGTACGCGCAGCCCAGGGGGGCGCGGCTCGGGGAAGAGGAGTCCCACGGTGAGGTCGTCCGCGCGCCGGGGGTCGGGCAGGACCGCCTCGGCCTGGTCGAGGACGACGAGAAGGCGTTGGGCGCGCTCGCCCAGCGCGAGCCGGGCGGTGACCGGCAGGCCGTGGCGGATCAGGGACTCCTCCAGGTACCGCGGCCCCGCCGGTCCGGCGCGCAGCTCCGGCCGGGCCAGCCGGGCGAGTTCCGCGGCGAGGGCGGTGCGTACGGGGATCCCGTCGGCGGCGCGCACCACGAGTACTTCGTAGCCCCGCGCACGCATCCGCGGCGCCACTCCGGCCAGGGCCAGGGAGGACTTCCCGCAGCCCGAGGGGCCGACGACGGCCACGCAGGTCCGCGGGCCGGAGTCGAGGAGGGCGGTCACGTCCGCCACCTCGCCGTCGCGGCCGAAGTACACCTCGGCGTCCGCCTCCTGATAGGTGCCCAGGCCCCGGAAGGGCGAGGCGGGGGTGAGGACGGGAGCGAGCGGCGGGACCTCCGCGATCAGGGTCTGCGTGGGGATCATGAAGCTCTGCCGGGCTCCGGAGAGCTGGGCGGCCACGACCATCCCGACGACGGCCCCGGCCTGCTCGTCCCAGACGGGGCTGCCGCTGAATCCCTTGTCCACGCTGACGCCCTGCTGGTCGGCGCCCGAGAGCTGCACCCACCCCTCGGCGGTCGCGCCGCGCAGCCGCCCGGCGTGCCACACGCCGCCGGGGGAGACGGCGGGGAATCCCGCCACCCGTACGGGGTGCTGCCACACGCTCGCAGGCGAGGCCATGGCCAGCGGGGTCGCGCCGGGGATCGGTGCCGCCAGTCGCAGGACGGCGATGTCCCCGGTGCCGTCGGCCCGCAACGGGACCCAGTACGTCACTCCCGCCGCGGCCCGGCCGGCAGTGCCGGACAGGGGCCGGTCCAGGGTCAGGGTGCCCTGCGGCTCCCGGACCTGCGTGCGCGGCAGGCCCAGGGCGTCGGCGACGACATGGGCACAGGTCACGGCCAGGTCCGGGGCCACGAGGAACCCGACGCCGCCGACCGTTCCGTCGGGGCCCGTGACGCGGACGATGGCGGAGCCCAGCGCGGCGTCCGCGTTCGCGGACCCGCTCGCGATGGTCATTCCGGCCCCTTACGGAGTGTCGAGCGGCGCCGGGGAGTTCCAGGTCAGGGTCACCGAGAAGTTGGCCTCGGTGGCGGTGCTCGCGATCACGATGTCCGCCTCGGCCGACAGGGAGACCCCGAACTCCAGCGTGATCTCGTCCGGCCGGTGGACGAGACCGCCCAGCCGGCTCACGAAGCTGTCCGCGACCGGCCGGATGCCGTCCAGCATCTCCCCGAAGGAGCGCGACGCCCGCGCGACGGCGCCACCGCCGCGCCCGACCCTCGCCAGCGACTCGTCCACCTCGCGGATCTGCACCCGCAGCACTCCGTCGGTACCGTCCCCCAGCGGGACTTCGACCGTACGCACCTCGGTACCCATGCTCCGACCACCTTCCCCCGTTGTCCGGTTTCCCGGTTGCCCGGCAACTTTCCCATGACCATGGGGAGTTGCGGCAAGACCGCGAGCGATGTGCGCGGGGATGGCCGAATCGGAACCACGGGGAGGCGGACCGCGACGGCTCTCCCGCCCCGCCCCGCCCCCGCGCAGTTACCAGGGGCCGACGCGTCGACCTCGGTCGGAGCCGGGGTCGAGAACCGGCAGGTACCGCCCCACCGGGGCCGGGCCCTGGGCGCGTGGGTGCTCGGCGGGGCCTGGGTCCTCGAACCGTCCGGCTTCCCGCGCGGCCTGATTCCGGCCGTGCTGCTTCTCCTCGCGGGGCGCGTCGGGTGCGTCGAGCGAGGAGCCGGCCGCACGGCGGCCCGAGACCGGCAGCCCCTGGGCGCCGACCGGTAGGCGGCGTCCGCCCGGAGTCCGCCCGGAGTCCGTCCGGCGGTCGGCGTGGCCGGGCCGGGGTGGCCGGACCGGGGTGGCCCTCGCGACAGGGCCACCCCGAGCGGACTCAGCCCTGCTGCGCGAGCCAGTCGGTGTAGCGGGTCTCCGCGAGGCGGGCGTCGGGGCCCGGGAGGAGGGTGGCCTCCTGAAGCCGGGCGCCGAAGTAGGGGGCGGCCGGGTCCGCCACGACCGTGCGCGGGTCACCCTTGTCCGCGAGCCCCTTGCGGATGAGCTCGTCCAGCCGGAACGCCTCGGGTCCGGCCACCTCCACGATGCCGTTGACGGGGCTGCCGACGGCCGTGCGGCCCACGGCGGCGGCCACGTCGTCGGAGTGGATGGGCTGGATCCTCACGGGGGCCAGGCGCACGGTGTCGCCGTCGGTCGCCGCATCCGCGATGCCCTTCAAGAACTCGAAGAACTGCGTCGCGTGGACGATGGAGTACGGGATCCCACCGGCTGTGATCAGCTCCTCCTGCGCCTGCTTGGCACGGAAGTAGCCGCTCTCCTGGAGCAGCCGGGTGCCGACCACGGACAGTGCGACGTGGTGGGTCACGCCGGCGTTCGCCTCGGCCTTCAGGAGGTTGGCGGTCGAGGTGCGGAAGAACCTCAGGACGGCCTCGTCCTCGAACGAGGGGGAGTTCGACACGTCGACCACGACCGAGGCGCCCTCCAGGACCTCGGCGAGGCCCTCGCCGGTCAGTGTGTCGACGCCGGTGTTGGGCGCGGCCGCCACCGCCTCGTGGCCGTGTTCGCCGAGCCTGGCGACCAGCTTCGAGCCGATGAGTCCGGTGCCACCGATCACTACGACCTTCATGGGGGTGATCCTCTCGCGGAGATCCTTCTGACCTGTCCGGGGCGGTCCGATCGGCCGCTCGCCGCGCACCGGTCGGTCCCGCCCCACACGGGTAGACCGGACGGCCGGCTGATCTGTGACGCGGCACCCGGGTGAATCTCCGGAATCCCCCGGGGAGCGCCGGGCGGGCCGGCACCCGCCCCCGCCTCGCGCCCCCGGGGGCCGCAGCCCGCCCGGGGCG